>JAILAF010000123.1 GCA_024681775.1 Lachnospiraceae bacterium | reverse complement strand
CTCCTGGAGCCTGCGAATATTGTCGTTTACCGTCTCCAAATCCTCGAAGATGGCGCTCTCGGTGATCTCGATGCGGATCTTCTCCACCGGTACGTGGTTGGAGGTGATGATCTGGTAAAAATCCGAGCAGACGCTGGGATCGGACAGCTCCGTGGCGGAGACGTTCATGGTGATGGCGTCGTACTCGTACCGGTCCCCCAGCTCCCTGATGGCCTTGCAGACCTTGCTGAGCATGATACAGCTCAGGGCGTGAACGCAATGGAGCTCCTCCGCCAGAGGGATGACCTCTGCGGGCGAGACGATCTCTCCGCCCAGCTCCAGACGCATCAGGCTCTCTGCGGTGTAGAAGCCCTTTCTGTCCACACTGTAGATGGGCTGTGCATAGCACAGGACTCTGGGATCGTCCAGATTGTTCCGGTCGCGGATGTCATTGAGGGCCTGGCGGATCTGATAGTTCCGGGTAAAGTCGTCGTAGTCCTTCTGGGAAGCCACACGGAACTGAGAGTTGGTGTACTCGTTCATGTTGGCCCGCAGGAACTGCCGGAACATCTGGAAGGACTGCATGTCGGTGATGGCGGGATCACTGTAGATCACCAGGATCTTGTAATAGAACAGCGCATGGCTGTCAAACCGCATGCCGTCCACCAGCTCGAAGATGCCCTTGGCAATCTCCTTGCCCGCCTTCCGGCTGTCCACCTTGGACAGGAGCATGAAGGTGGTCCGGTCCTCCCGGTAGATGTGGACATTTTTCCCCAGGCGCTCCGCATCGTTACAGCCCCGGATCATCATGCTCTGGATCCGGGCGGAGTCGTTGATGGTGGTGGTCTTCTCCAGCTGGGGGAAACGCACCTCCACGGCGACATAATGCTCTCCCTTCACCACCAGCTCCTGCAATGCGCTGGTCATGGACTCGTAGTTCATGGTGCCCATCCGCTCATCGTAAGGATTGCTGTGGAAGAGCAGATAGAAAATGGCAAAGGGCAGGACATAGGTCACACTGATAAACACATCTCTCAGTGTCAGGAGCTGCATGATCAGCACGAAGAGAATGATGGGGATGAAGAGGCTTAAGGTCGCCCGCACCACTCTGGAGATGGCCTTTCTCCCCCGGATCCCTACCCAGCAGCAGCCTGCCGCCAGCAGGATCCCGAAAAACGCACAATAGTGAATGGTGCTCACCACCACGCCCAGGGGCGTCGCATAGGGAGCGGGTGCGATCATAAAGCGGACCAGCAGGATCAGGGAAGGCACGAAATATGCCACGGAAAAGATCACTGCCAGGGTGCGCTTCAGCCTCGACCAGAGCTTCTCTCTGGCGAGGATCAGGTTGATGTATTGGAAAATGCGATACAGGATCTGATGATATACATAGACATACATCAGACAGAAAATGCAGGCTGCTTTTACGGTGCCCCCCAGCTGTTCAAACCAGGGGCCGATCTGCAGCTGCAATATCAGGCTTCCCACGATGGAATAGCCGATGCCTTCAAAAGCCAGATGATATCCGGAAGACAGCCTGGGAGTGGTATAGATCATGAAAAACAGGATCAATGCCGCCAGCAGCAATGCCGCCAGCTCTCCCACCATATTTACCGGAATCAGCAAGGAGTCCAGACTCATAAATTACCTCTGTTAATCTTTTTTAGAACCCGGATAAGCCCCATACCTATCCAACTACCGTGCAGACCAGTGTATCATAGCGTTTTGGCCGCAAAGCAGTAGGATAAACGAAAAAACCGTTTTTTGCAAGACAGTTTTTTCGTCCAGCCTCGTCCGGGCAGAGAACAGCGTAAGATATTCGTTCGGTCATCTTATCACACTCAGGACATTATACAACAGTTTCCGCCGAATACTCAATGGACCCCTCGCTTTTTCGGCAGTTTTATTTTTTGCCGAAACGCCCTCTTTGCTTGTAAGTAAGGGTGCTTTAGGGATATAATTTAATGGAAACCACCCATTTTTTGCCCATCATTTTTTGTGCAGGATGCCCATGAAAGAACAGGAATTGAGAAAAGCTACCAGATGGATCCGGATCTTCTTTGTTGCCACGCTTCTGGCGGGGCTGGCTTGCTATATCTTTCTGCAGCACACCCTGTCGGACGAGCGGGGCATTTTCGGCTACCACTGCGAGGTGTTCACCGGTCCCTGGGAGCGGGTCATGCCCGACGGCAGCCGCATCCCCGTGCAGATTCCCGGATCCACGGAGGCGGAGCCCGGCGACGATGTGATGATCGAGACCGTGATCCCGCCGGAGCTGGCGGAGTACGGAACCCTGTGCATCCGCGGTGCCAGGCAGGATATCCGGGCCTCCATTGACGGAGAGGAGATCTACTACTTTACCACGAAAGAGACCCGCCTTCTGGGCACCTCCAGCGCTGCACTCTACCTGATGATCCCCATCCCTGCGGACGCGGCGGGGAAGACCCTCCGGGTGGAATACTTTTCCAACAGCGCCTACACCGGCCATTTCCGGTCCATGTTCTACGGCAATCAGGCGGGGATCCTGCTCCATGTGATCTTCCGGCTCCACGGCCTGGAGATCATCAGCGGCATGCTGCTTTTGATCTTCTCCCTCATCGTCATCCTCATCTGCCTCATCCTGCGCATCGTCCTGAAGCGTCTCCATCCTCTGATCTACCTGGCAGTGTGCATGTTCTCCGGCGCCCTTTGGGTCCTGTCCAACTCACCCCTGCAGCAGATCGTGCTGCCCAATATCTCCGCCACGGCGGACCTGGCATTTTTCGCCCTCATGAGTATCGCAGTGCCCCTGATGCTCTACTTCGATGAGCTCCAGAGCGGGCGCTATCACATCTACTACAGCATCTACAACGTGATCTCCATCCTGGAGATCTGGATCACCAGCCTGCTCTACGTACTGGGCATCGCGGAATACACCCAGAGCTACGCCATCATGTTCCTGACCCTGGCAGTGGGCATCGTCCTGATCCTGGTGAGCATCATCCTGGACGGACTGAAAGGTCTGGTCCGCGAGTACGCTTTCCTGGCGGCGGGCTATATGGGGCTGAGCCTCTGCGGCATCTACGAGATGCTCTCCTACATCCGCAGGGATGAATTTTTCAATGGTGCCGCCATGGCGGTGGGGCTGCTCTTCCTGCTGGTGATGGCGCTGGGCCAGACCATCCGTGATGCCATCCAGCTGGAACACGACAGGACCAAAGCCCGCCACGCCAATAAGATGAAAGCGGAATTCCTGGCCAACATGAGCCACGAGATCCGGACCCCCATGAATGCCATCCTGGGGATCAACAGCATCATCCTCCGGGATACGAAGGAGCCGGAGACCAGGGAAAATGCAGAAAACATCGAAAGCGCCGGCAAGAGCCTCCTGGCGCTGGTAAACGACATCCTGGACTTCTCCAAGATCGAGTCCGGTAAGATCACCCTGCTGCCCACGGAATATGAAACCGCCGCCCTGGTGAAGGACTGCCGGAACCTGGTGGCGGGCAGAGCGGAGAGCAAGGGGCTAAAGCTGGAAGTCATCGTGGACGAGTCCCTCCCCACCGTGCTGAAAGGGGATGTGGACCGGGTGCGGCAGATCATCGCCAACCTCCTCACCAACGCCGTCAAATACACGAATCAGGGATCCGTCACGATCCGTTTCGTCTCCGACCGGGACGAGGAGGGGCACTTCCGCCTGAACATCTCCGTGAAGGATACGGGCATCGGTATCCGTCCCGAGGACATCGAGAAGATCTTCTCCAGCTTCCAGCGGGTGGATCAGCGCAGGAACCGCAGCATCGAAGGCACGGGCCTGGGGCTGTCCATCGTCCTGCATCTGACGAAGATCATGGGGGGCGATATCCGGGTGGAGAGCATCCCCGAGGAAGGTTCCACCTTCTACCTGAGCCTCCCCCAGGAAGTGGTGGATCCCACCCCTCTCCGGGATCAGAAGCTGGCGGATACCGGTGTCAAAAAGACGGTCCCCGAGGACGACTTCTACGCCCCGAAGGCTTCTCTCCTGGTGGTGGATGACGTGGAGATGAATCTGAAGGTGGTGACAGGGCTCCTTCGCAGGAGCGGGATCCGGATCGATACCGCTGCATCCGGCGCGGCATGCCTGGAGTGCATCGCGAAAAACCACTACGATATCATCCTCCTGGATCACATGATGCCGGAGATGGACGGCGTGGAGACCTTCGAGCGGATGAAGGTCCTGCCCGGGAATCTCTGCGCGGATACCCCCGTGATCATGCTCACCGCCAATGCTCTGGCCGGCTCCAGGGAGCGCTATCTCCTGGCAGGCTTTACGGATTATCTGGCAAAGCCCTTCCGCTATGAGAGCCTGGTAAAAATGCTGTGGGAGTACCTGCCCCCGGAGATGATCGAACAAAAGCCCCCGGAGGAATGACTCCAAGCCGAAAGAAGATAAAAAAGCGTCGAACAAAACAGTTCGGCGCTTTTTGCATGCTTATTTTTTCGATTTTCTTCCGGAAGACGCACCTTTGGGCGTATTGAGGGGCAGGCAGGAGCCGCGCTCCACCAGTTCCACATCCACCGTTGTCCGCCGGGATCCCCGGCTCTCCGCCGCTTCGGGGGGCGCAGCGTTTACCGTCTCCTCTTCCGGGGAAGGAACATCCTCTCCCAGCTGCTCCAGGAGGAGTCCTGCTGCCAGGTGGGCTTTTTGTGCGATGTCCTGCGCCACGGTGGTGAGCTTCGGCGTGGTGTAGCGGCCCTCCGGCAGATTGTCAAAGCCTACCACGGAGAGGTCCTCCGGGATCCGTCTGCCGCTGAGGCGGTACCCTTCCATGATGCCGATGGCCAGGATGTCGGCAGTGGCCACCACGGCGGTGGGAGGATCCTCCTCAAAGGCCAGCTTCCGGCCGATCTCAATGCCGCATTCGTAGGATGTGATCTGGGCCACCAGATGCCGGAGCTCGGACCGGAGTCCCGCTTCCGTCATGGCTTCCAGATATCCGGCGTAGCGCTCGGAAATAACGCCCTCCGCGCTGTCCTCCCGGATCTCGGGACCCACGAACCATACCCGTCTGTGTCCCATGTTCAGCAGATACCGGGTGGCCAGATACTCGCCCTTCCGGTCCTCCACGCCCACATTGTCAAAGGTCTCCCCTGCGGCGTAGGTGTCGATGAAGACCACCGGCAGATCCAGACGCTTCCGGATCTCCTGCACGTCGCTTCCGAAGGCACTCAGGAAGATCACGCCGTCGACATTCCAGGAACGGATCAGGGGAATGGCCTCCGCAGTGGTGCCCACGCTCCGCACCATGAGATAATAACCGCTGTCCCGGATCACCCGCTCCAGCACGCCGATGATCTCCGCATTGTAGGGACTCTTGAGGAAATTGTCCCCGTCTCCCACATAAGGGATGATGATACCGATGATGCGGGATTTTTTCATGGCAAGACTGCGGGCATTGGAATTCGGCACGTAGTGGTGCTTTTCGATGATGCGATTGATCTTGTCTACGGTTTCCGCGGAGACGCGGCTGTAATTGTGATGGATCACGTTGGATACCGTGACCGCACTCACACCCGCCTCTTCCGCGATCGTCTTCAGGGTGACCATTCGGCGAAGGCTCCTTGCTCTATTATTCTCTGTTCCCGATAACACGGATCGCTTCGCTGCGTCGCAGCTCCCGCTATCCTACAGACATTCTATCACAAACCAAGCACCTCAAACAGCGCCTCTTTCAGCGCAGGAGAAATATCCGCTTTCCGGGCCTTCTCCCAGAAGGCTTCCGGCTCCGGCTCCCGCTCCCAGTAGCCGTAGAGCAGCTCCTTCGTATCGTAGGGGATCCAGGCCAGATCGATGCGGTGGAACAGTGCTTCCGCCACGTCGTGCATCCGCTCCCGGATCTCTCCCGGCGCGAAGTCTCTCCGCAGGAAGATCTCCTCCGGCTGCTCCGCCAGTTCAAAGACCTCACAGTCCGTCCCCAGAAGGTGCACTCTGTGGACACGGCCCGGCTTCATCAGGGAGATCCTGCCCTCGATGAGGATGGTCACACGGGCGCTGCCGTCCGCATTCCGCACATAGGAAAAGGTAGTCTCCAGAAAATCTCCGTTCCGGTAGTCCATGGTGCACCCGTCGTCCTCGTAAAGGGTAAAGCTGCCGTTGCTGCCGGCACCCACATACCAGTCGATCACCTGTGGCGTCTCCTCCGCGTTCAGGCACGCCTCCCCGGCAAGGGGCAGGACGCCGCCCTCCTTCAGGAGCACGGGGATGTCCGTGATCTCCCGGTAGAGATTCATCCGCCGTCCGCCCCGGTAGATCAGGCCCGTGCGCAGGTCATACCACTTCCCGGCAGGGAGCAGGGTATCCACACTGCCCATCCGCAGCTCCCCGTCCATAGGACGGACGATGCTGCCTGCGATGAGCTCCGTGCCGAAATAGTACGCGCTCTTGATCTCATAAGCGTCCTCGTTCTCTGGGCAGGCATAGTACATGGGACGGATCAGGGGCTCGCCCTCCTCGCAGCTGCGCCGGTTCATGGTGTAGAGATAGGGGATCAGCCGGTGTCTGAGCCGCATGTAATCGCCAATGATGCGCCGGTTCTCCGGTGTCTGGTTCCAGGGCTCCTTCCGGAAAAAGATATTTCCCGAGCTGTGCAGCCGCATGATGGGGGAAAAGACGCCGAACTGCAGCCAGCGGATCATCATCTCATCATTTTTCTGCCCGTGCATGTGACCGCAGATGTCATGGCTCCACCAGCCGTAGCCGATGTTGGAGGCGGTCATGGTAAAGTAGGGCTGGAGCTGCAGGCTCTTCCAGGTGGCATAGGTGTCCCCGGAAAATCCCACGGGATACCGGTGAGACCCGGGGCCCGCATATCTGGAGAAGATCATGGGGCGCACGTTCCGTCCCTCCTGATCCGTGTAATAGTAATGGTTCAGGAGCCACAGCGGATCCAGATGCTCCATTTTGCTCCTGGTGCCCTGCTGCCAGTCGATCCACCAGAAGTCCACTCCCATGTCCTCCATGGGATGATTCACGATATCAAAATACGCCTTCCGAAACTTCGGATCCGTCAGATCCATTTCCACAGGCGCTTCCGACGCAGGATCAATGCCCATGGCCAGCGCCATTTCCTCGTAGGCATCCTCGAAGGCCCGGATCCCGTCCGCAGGATGGACGTTCAGAGTAGCCTTCAGATGGTGGTCGTGGAGACGCTTCAGGAACCGCGCGGGATCCGGAAAATACTCCCGGTTCCAGGTATAGCCCGTCCAGCCGGTGCCGTAGCGGGGATCCACCTGCGTCAGGTGCCAGTCCATGTCGATGACCGCCACCGCCAGAGGGATCCCTTCCCGCTCAAAGCCCTCCACCAGCTCCATGTAAGACGCTTCCGTGTATTTGTAAAAACGGCTCCACCAGTTCCCCAGCGCATAGCGGGGGATCATGGGGGTGCGCCCCGTCAGGCGGTAGTAATCCTTCAGCCCGCCGTAATAGTCATGGCCGTAGCCGAAAAAGTACAGGTCGGAGCCTTCCCCTTCCCTGGGAGATACCGCGCCTCCCGCCTCCGCTTCCGGGTCAAAGCACAGGGACTCGCTGTCATCCAGTACGCCAAAGCCCTCCCGGGAAAATAGTCCCGGTGCGAGGATCACATTTCCGTCCGTCTCATCCAGGGTCCTGGCGGTGCCCCAAAGGGTCCCCGCACGGCGCTCCGGCGTCCAGGTCTCCCCCGTGGCTTTCACCAGAACGGAAAGGGTCCTGCCGGAAAAGGGACCGCCGGCGTATCTGACCAGCAGGGCATCCGTCTCAATCTCCGCGCCCCTGCCGCCTGCCGTATCCCGCTTTTCAAAGGATACCTCCTGATCGCCGAAGTCCCGGTTCATCACCACCTGGGTGGGGCAATCGGTAAAGCGGCCTTCCGGCTGATATTCCAGCCGGATCAGCCGGTCCGTCAGGACCGTGATGCGGAAGCCCTCGCCGGTAAGGATCCTCTTTTTCATGTTCTGCATGCTATCCATGAGCTTTCTTATCTCCGTGTTTTCTTTTTTGATCATCCCTTCACAGATCCCGCAAGGCCCTCCACGTAATACCGCTGAAGAGCGATAAAGAGCGCTGCGATGGGCAGAGCCACCAGCACGGCGCCTGCCGCGAACTGCTTAAAGTATTTGTCGATATTGTCCTGGCTCAGCATCCCGTAGAGTCCCATGGCGATGGTGTATTTCCCGGACTTGTCTCCCAGAATGATGCTGGCGAAGATATAGTCCGCCCAGGGAGAGATGAAGCCCGTCAGCACCGTGTAGATGATGATGGATTTGGACAGGGGGATGGTGATCCTGGTAAATACCGTCCATTTGTTGGCGCCGTCCAGGAAAGCGGCTTCATCCAGGCTCCGGGGAATGGTGTCGAAAAAGCCCTTTGCCACGTAATAGTTCAGGGCCGCACCGGCGGAGTAAACGATGACCAGCGCCGGCAGGGACTGGGCCAGGCCCATGCCCTTCAGGATATAATACACGGCGATCATGGACATGAAGGCCGGGAACATCCCCAGGATCAGCAGGAAATTCATGATCACCTTCCTGCCGCGGAAACGGATCCGGGACAGGGAGTAAGCGGTAGCCAGCACGATAAGGCTGCTGCAGACACAGGCGAAGGCTGCCACCACGAAGGTGTTGACATACCATCTGCCGTAGTGGAACTTGCTGCCCGCATCAAAGAGCTGGCGGTAGTTCTCCAGGGAAAACTGCTTCGGTATGATGTAATTTACATAGAAGCTGCCCTCTCCCCGGAAGGAGTTCATCACGATGTAGAAAATGGGGAAGAGCCACACCACGGACATGATCACCAGAACGATATGCCCGGGATGGATCCGCATCTTCTTCATCGCCCAGATGAGACCCAGATAAGCACAGATCCCGGTGAAGTAATATCCCACACCCAGGTCCCGTATCATAAAGCCGTCCGAGAGTCCGGCGCCCTCCACCGCTTTTTTCACATAGACGATGGAGACGGTCTGGAAAAAGACGAAGGCGGCGGATACCACCATGGATGCCTTTCCCACCAGCTCAGGCAGCCCCTGCTTTACGCCGTCATAGCTGCGCCTGTGATAGATGACGAAGCTGGCCACTGCGCAAAGGGCCGAGAGGAGCAGCAGGAGGAGCGCTGCTCCGCCCCCAAGGAGGAGACGCACCCGATCTCCGGAAAGATTCCGTAGGATCGTTGCCAGAAATGACGCCTCCGTCAGATTTTTGTCCTGCAGTTTGATATAGGGAAGGACGAATCCCGCAAGGGGGAGGAGTCCCGTCACCAGAGCTCCGATCCTGGCGCGTTGCCAGGAATCCTTCTTTTTCAGGTCATTCCGATTGTGCTCTGTCATAGCTGGAAGCCCTCCTCATTCTTGAAAGCACCCGATCTGGTGTAGACCAGGATCGAGATGGATGCGGAGATCACAAAGATCACGATGCCGATGGCGGCCGCGTAGTTGTAGTCCATGCTGTCCTTGGTCAGCTTGTAGAGCCAGGTCACCAGCAGGTCCGTTTTACCCGCGCCCTTGAAGTAATCCAGCGTCAGCGGCCCGCCCTCCGTCAGGAAGTAGATGGGGTTGAAATTGTTGACGTTGGCGATAAAGTTCGAGATCAGGTAAGGCGTGGTGATGAAGAAGATATAGGGGAAAGTGATCTTACGGAAGGTGGTCACCGGGCCTGCGCCGTCCATCTTGGCACTTTCGTAGAGATCCGCCGGGATATTGGTCAGGATCCCCGTGGTGATCAGCATGGTGTAGGGAATGCCGATCCACATGTTCGCAACGATCACCGTCACCCGCGCCCAGTTGGCGTTGGTGAGGAAGGGCAGGGGCTGGGTGATGAATCCCAGCTCTATGAGCTGCGTGTTGATCACGCCGTTCTTGTTCAGCATGGTCCGGATCACCAGGAGGCTGACAAAGGAAGGGATGGCGATGGTCAGCACAAAGATGGTGCGCCAGATCTTCTTCCCCTTGATCCCTTTGTTGTTAATGAGGATGGCCAGGAACATGCCCAGGAAATAGTTGGTAAAGGTGGCAAACACCGCCCAGACGGCCGTCCATCCCAGGATGGGCCAGAATGTCTGCGACAGCTTGTCGGAGGATGCCAGCAGGGTCTTAAAGTTCGCCATCCCCACCCAGTCGAAGAGATTTCCCGGGGGCTGATGGTTCACGTCGTAATTCGTAAATGCCATGAGGATCATGTAGACCAGCGGCATCACGGTGAAGATCACCAGGCCTCCCAGCGGGATCGCCAGCAGGAGCTTATGGATGTTGCCGTTTGCCAGAGACCGGATATCGTCCCGGAAGGTGGCAGGGTGCTTTCCTGCGGCTTTCCGTGCCAGGGCCTCCGCCCCGGAGCGGATACTGATAAAATACATGATCAGGAAAAAAACAATGACAAACAACGTCACCACACCGCCCAGAAGCAGGAGCATGGAATTGTCTCCGTCGATCCGCTCATAGATCCCGATCTCCTCGTTGAAGACCATCCCCTGCTGATTGGTGCCCAGGGTGATGAGTCCCTGCAGGGACCGAGCTCCGGTGGTCACCATAAACACGAGAAAAGCGATCTCCAGCAGCAGATACAGGATTCCTCTTACGATCTGTCCCGCCCGCAGATTCCCCCAGCCCATGAGGAGGTAGGAAAGAATGGGCGCTTTGTCCTTTTGCTTTTTTGACACGTTTGTCATTGTGCTTCTCCTTGCGAAGCCGTTCCCGGGGCAGGCGCGAAAGCCTGCCCGGAAGCGGATCTGTTACTGATTACTCGGCCAGCTTGGAAGTCAGACCTTCCACCATGGCATCCAGAGATTCCTGAAGGTTGTCTCTCGTCACATCACCGTTTACCACGCCGGTGCCGAAAGCTGCCACGGGATCCCAGTACTGTGCGATCTGAGAAGTGGTGGGCTGAGGGGTGGAGTAGTTACCGGTCATGTCGATCAGGGCATAGGCTGCAACGTTCTTCTGCACTTCCTCATTTGCCAGCAGTGCGGTTGCGGTAGGAGTCATGTCGATCTTCTGGAATCTGGCCAGCTGGCACTCCTCGCCGCCCAGCCACTCAGCCAGCTCCTGTGCTGCCTTGGGGTACTTGGTGGAGGACTTGACGCCGTAAGCCTTGAAATCTGCGAAGTTGCTCAGCTGATAATCGGTACCGTCGATGTTGATGGTAGGCAGGACCGCTGCGCCCAGGTCATCTCCCAGCGCTGCAGCGAAGTCCTCTGCGGACCAGGTGCCGGAGCACATAGCGCCCAGCTCACGGTTGGTGAACATGCTGGAAGCCACGCTGTCGATGTCCTCGATGTACTTGTCATTTGCAACCAGATCGATGAGGTACTCCCCTACCTGAACGCCCTTGGCATCGTTCCAGGAGCAGGAGGTGGGATCGGTGCCGTCCTCGCCGTACAGGGTGCCGCCGTTTGCATAGAAGAAGGACTCGATGTACCAGCTGTTGGAAATCTGCATGGAGAAGTTCTTAACACCTGCTCCCAGGTCCTTTGCCAGCATGGTCTCCAGGGACTTTACCTCGTCCTCGGTGTACATGGACTTGTTGTAGTACATAAAGAATGCATTGGGGGTCTGCGGGATCCCGTAGAGGATGCCGTCGGAAGAGCAGGATGCGATGGCGTTCTCACCGTAGGATGCCTTCACCTGCGCTTCGTTCACGGTGATGGGATAGATGAGGCCCGCCTCGATGAGCTCGGGGACACCGCCGGTAGGATAAACGAAGACGTCCGCTGCCACCTCAGGATCGTTCTTCAGCTGGGTGATAGAATCCGCATTCTCCACATTCTCATAGGTGAAGGTGATGTCGTACTCCGGATGATTGGCTGCGAACTGCTGGCAGAAATCCTGTGTGATCTCCGCCTCGGTCTCGGGAGACCAGACCTTCAGCTCCACCTTCTCAACGCCGCCATCGGCGGAAGTGGATGCTGCGGATGCCTTGGATGCCGTCCCCGCGACACTGCCTGCACCTGCGTCACTGTTGCCACAGCCCGCCAAAAGCGTTGCTGCCAGAGACATTCCCAATACTACGCTCAGAATTTTTCTTTTCATTGCTTCCCTCCTGAAATAGATGCGCGCTTCTGATTTGGTTAAGCGCTTAACTTGTTTTTAGGTTAAACGCTAAACCTTTACTTGTCAACTGGGTTTATGCAGTTTTGTGAAAGATGTCTGATTTGTGGTTTTGTCATTTGTGAAAAATAAACGAGAAAATAGTTAAGCGTTTAACTATCTGACGGAAAAGGGAAGGAAGATGCTCCGGAAACACGAAAAAAAAAGACCCCCGCACCCTTCGGTACGGAGGTCTCGAATCGATATGCTCAATGTCTCAATCAGCCCTGCAGCTTTGCGATGATGTCGGGAAGTGCTGCATCCACCTCATCGGTAGCGATCTGGCAGGTACCGGCATTTTTGTGTCCGCCGCCGCCATAGGACAGGCAGATCTCACCGATATCGACCTTGCTGGCCTTGTTGATGATGGACTTACCGATCATGACTGCCACGTTCTGCTTCTGGAAGCCCCATGCCACGTGGACGCTCATCTCGCACTCGGGATGCATCGCGTAGATCATGAAACGGTTGCCGGAGTAGATGGTCTCCTCATTTCTCAGATCGATGATGACCACCTTGCCGTCTACCCTCGCAATGCGCTCCAGCTGTGCCTTAAACTCCTTCTGCTGGTCGAAGTAGAGATCCACTCTCTCCTTCACATCGGGCAGTGCCAGCACCTGATCGATGGTGTGGTTCACACAGTAGTCGATGAGCTCCATCATCAGATCGTAGTTGGAAATGCGGAAGTTGTGGAAACGGCCCAGACCGGTGCGGGCATCCATCAGGAAGTTCATCAGCACCCAGCCGGTGGGATTCAGGATCTCCTCCTCGGTAAAGTCGGCGCTGTCGCCCTTATCCACTGCCCACATGATCTCCTCGGAGACTCTGGCGAAACGCTCCTTGCCGCCGAAATAATCATACACCACTCTGGCTGCGGACTTCGCATCACCGTCGATGATGAACTTGCCCTGGGTCTGTGCCATGCTGATACGGGTCAGCTCACTCTCGTGGTGGTCGAATGCAAGATGGACTCTGGCGTCGAAAGGAAGGTTGGTGGTAATGTCATTATCGGAAAGTTCGATCTTCCCGTCCTGCACATCCTTGGGATGTACGAATTTAATGTCGTCGATCAGGTCGATCTCCTTCAAAAGCATTGCGCAGACCAATCCGTCAAAGTCACTTCTGGTAACGAGTCTCATCCTGTTTCAAACCTCCTATGTGCCGCCGCTTGCAGCTGTTTTCTTGTTCTGTTTGCCGATAAAATCAGCCAAATTCTATTTTAGAGAAATTTTGCCAAAAAATCAATGCCGTATCTGCATTCGTCAGACATGAAACACGGATCACTGTCCTGAGAAGGGGAAATCCTCCAGATTCGCCACGATGCCCGCACGGATCTGGGCACTCAGGGTATCGGAAGCCTCCTCGTCCGCCAGGTTCTCCACGGCGATGGCGTCATTCCCGTTCTGCTGCGCCAGGACGGCCGCACCGGTCATCTGTGCCGAGAAAGCCTGGCCCTCCGCGATGCCTGCCTGCTCCTGCTCTTCTCTGGACTCCATCTCCTCCTCGTAATCATGGCGGGAGATCCTGCCCTCACGGTAGAGGCGCTCCAGCTGTCCCTCGGAGAAACCTGCCATGGACGAGATCGCCTGCGCCCCGGCATCCTCCTGCTCCTGCTCTGCTGCCTGATCCCGGGCCTGCACCTTCTCCTCGGTCGCTTCTTCCGCCTGGGCCTGCAGCTCTTCCCGGACTCTCTCGCTGGCCTCTCTGGCGGCGAGGATGGATTCCTTCATCTCTCTGGCGGCTCTCGCCTGCTCCTCCAGGATCTCCACAGCCTTCGGCTCTTCCTCCCGGATGACGGTGACGGAGCCTTCCGCGCTCTCCTCCAGCTTCTCGTTGCCTTCCTCGCTCACCTGGACGGTATCTCCGTCCTCGGACACCGAGACCACATTTTCAAACCGCGGAACCTCTTCCCGCTCCGCTGTCTCTCTGGCGGGGGTGGTGCGCTCAGGGGCTTCTTCGGCCCTTACTCCCTCGGGCCGGGCAGCTTCGGGGCGGGTCGTTTCCGCTCCGGTCTCCTCCGGGCGGGGGGCGCCTGTCTTCTCTGCCGCTGCGAAATCGCGTACTGCTTTCTGCGCCGGCTGAATGGGCCTGATCTGGGCCAGTGCCGGGTCTAATTTGATGGGATGATCTGCCATAATGTCCTCCTTCCCGGAGCATGCTCCGAAGGTAACAAACAGATTTGGCGCGCAATGCGTCCAGTCCCTTATATTATAGCAAGTCTGCGCAAAAATGTTCAAGACGTTCCGGTAAAAAAGGGCTTCTTTTACCTCCTTTTGCCGGATGTGAAATCTACGGGAGATCAAGGATCTCGAGGAGCCTGCTGCCCGGAAAGGCCTCCCGAAGGACCTGCTCCAGGTGCCCGGCATCGGCGTAGGCGCCACTCAGATGGCTCCCGTCCTCCGACCACTCCTTCGGATAGAGATATATTCCGGAGAGGTAATCCGGGAAGCGGCCGGAGCTTTGCGTCTGCGCATAGTCCGGCTCCAGGGTGCGGATCTGATCCGCAAAATACGTCGAGGACGGGGAGGCATAGAGGGTGAAGGTCACCCCCTTCTCCCGGCACAGGTCGGAAATCTTGGACAGATACAGGTCCGAGATCTCAAACGGGCTGCTCTGCGCATAAGCGGTGCGGTGCTGATAGATGTAGGAATAAAAGAGCTTACGAAAAGGCGGGAACTCCTTGATCACCCGGTAGGGAAGCGGGCGGATCGCGGCGCGCCCGAAGACGCTCTCCATCTGACGGATCGTCTCCTCGTCCAGGTACTGCATGGTATCCGTCTCCAGGGCGGTTCCGATCATATAGCGGTAGCTCCATTCGATGTCCCAGGTGCGCACCATCGCCATCGGGTGGACCATCAGGATAACCTCTTCCGCCTCGGGGTGGGCCTCTAAGTATTCCCGGATGAGGAGGTACTGCCCGGGAAGCATGAGGGCCGCCGTGGAGGTCGCTACGAGGACCTCGGGATTACGGCTCCCCGGCCCCTGCAGGAGCTGGTTGGCGATGCTGTCTCCTACGAGCAGGATCGGCTTTTCTTCGGTCGAGCGAACCTTCTCGAAAAGCGGCGCGAGGGTCTCCGCATCGGCATATTCGGTGCTGCGCAGGAGCCCGCTTAAGGTGCGCGAAAGCGCGGGGACCCGCAGAGAAAGGACGAAGGTTCCCGTGATGAATGCAGCGAGGAGCGCGGCAAACAATAGGATTTTCAGGTAGAGCGCTGTGATTTTTTTCATTTTGTCAGAACCTTGCATAGATAAAGGTGGAGGCCGCCTCGCCGTAGTACCGGACGCTGACGAGCAGCATAAACAGGACCAGGACGAGGTAGAGAGCCCATCGGACGAGTCCCGGCAAACCGGCGATTTTCGAGGCCACCGGGTACCCTTTCTCCCGAAGCAGATCCAGGACAAACACTGCCAGAATGCATAGAAGGATCAGGGCCAGATCTCCTTTAGCCTGTCCGAGCAGGTATTCTCCGTAATAAGTCATGGTGCGCAGATGGAAGGAGGTTACGATCCGGTACACATAGTCCGCTCCCACGCGGAAGGACGGTGCCCGGAAGAAGATCCAGGCCAGGTCCACCAGAAGAAAGGTACGGACGCAGCGGAGGATGCGGGCCAGGCAGGGCCGGACGCTGCGGCTTGGAGATGCTTTCCCTGCAACCTGGTACGCGCCGTGCAGTCCGCCCCAGAAAAGGAAATTCGCTCCGTTCCCATGCCAGAAGCCGCTGACCAGGAAGGTAATCATGAGGTTCAGCATTTTCCTTGCTTTTCCCTTTCGGTTGCCGCCCAGCGGGATATAGATCTCGTCCCTCAGCCACTCGGAGAGGCTGATGTGCCAGCGGTGCCAGAAGTCCGCGACCGATGGCGCAAAATAGGGCTGACGGAAATTGACCGGTAGGTCATATCCCAGGAACCGCCCCGCCCCCAGAGCGATCGCGCTGTACCCGGCGAAGTCGCAGTAGAGCTGGATCCCGTAGAGCACTGCGCCCCACAGGAGGGTAGCGCCGGATAGAACCGTATAATGATCAAACGCCTCCGCGACCATCGGGGCCAGGCGGTCCGCTACGAGGACCTTCAGAAGGTACCCGTAGAGCATCTGGTACAGGCCGGAGCGCGATTTTTCGTAGTCAAAGGTCCTGCCCTCCCGGATTTGGGGGAGCATCTTGTCCGCCCGCAGGATTGGTCCGGAGAGGATCGAGGGGAAGAAAGCGACAAAGAGCAGGTACCGCCCAAAATGGTGCTCAGGCTCTGTCCGCCCGTAATAGACATCCATCACATAGCCCAGCGCCGTCAGGGCATAGAAGGAAAAGCCGGCCGGGATCCAGGACGCGGGCAGGACGCTGGCCTCATCCCCGGCGGCCGCGCCGTAGCGGAACAGGACAAGCATCAGAATCGTAAGCAGGATCGCCCCTGCAAGGAAGGCGGCCGATCGCTTCGGACCGGATTTTTCCATACCGCGAACGGCCCCGTAGGTAATAAGGGAGATGACAAGGAGACCGGCCGCAAAGGCAGGCCCGCCCGAAAGGTAGAAGACAAGGCTCGCCGAAAGCAGCCAGAGGTATTGATGTTTGCCGGGAAGGTGGTAATGCACCCACGCCACAACCGGCAGAAAAATGAAAAAGATGGGTGAGAAGAACGTCATGGTTTTGACCCTTTTCATCAGATTCCTTTATCCGGAATACTGTCATACGCTGTAATGGTAGCATAATGCGCCGGAAGAAGCGAGCGCGGAATGAGGGTGGATCATGGAAAAAGGGCAAAAAAGTATCGGGAAACTCCTGCGCGGCGTTTCCCGATCAAAGCTGGTCCATATTCATTTTTCTCCTGCCTTTCCTCTTCCGTTTTCACATCCGGTAATCAAAGAAGAATCCCGGATCGCCGATCTCGCTGACCTGCGACACATCACCGGTTTCGTATCTCCGCCGGTTTGTTTCTTCCTCCAGCACCTGGGCGAATTTCCTCCGCTCCTTGCCGGAGTCGTCCTCTCTGCCCCGATCCCGCTCAAATCTGCGGTAAGGGGTTACCTGCAGGACTCTTTCCACCGCCTGGTGGACCACCTCCATCTCGGGGATGGGATAGGGGACATCAGCGAAAAACATGTTTGCCATGGCAACCTCCTTTCTGCCGGCTTTGCGAACATCCTTGTTCTCGGGGCAACTGCTTTTCCTTGTGGGCGATATTATTCGGTTTCACTTCTTATTTCGGATGAAAGGGGCCGTTTCTTTAGGGTTCCTGCTACAATATTGTTGCGGGCACAGATTTGAGAAAGACGGGAGCATTGCGATGCGGATTTGCTTGGTGAGATCAACAACGGAGCACATCACCGATACCTGGAGTAAAGTAAATAAAATTTGACATCTGCCGGTATTTTGTTTAAAGTTATTGTCATAGAGGTGATGAATATGCCCAAAAAAGCAGTTGTCCTATTGCCGGAAACCACACACATTCTCGAGCAGATGGGGCTACAGATCAAATATGCCAGGCTGCGCCGCAAGATCCCTGCTGCGCTTGTTGCAGAACGAGCAGGGATCAGCCGCGCCACGCTGGTTTCGATTGAAAAAGGAGCTCCGTCCGTTGCCATCGGGTGCTATGCCGCAGTTTTGCATGCGCTGAACTATATGGATAAGGATCTGCTCCTTGTTGCCAAAGATGATGAGTTAGGACGCAAGCTTCAAGACCTGGATCTCCCGGTGCGGAAGCGCGTGCCTAAGCGGTGAAAGTTTGATAGAATACGCCGATGTGATCCCTCATCATGGAGATGTCTATGGAAAAGAAAATCTTTGTTTATGCCGATTTTCTGTCCAAAAATAGCGAACTGATCGGAACCATCTATGTTTCTGCCGTTGGCGGGAAGGAACTCTGTTCTTTCGAATACTCCCCCGATTGGCTGGCAGAAAACGAATACTTACTGGATCCTGATCTGGCGCTTTATAAGGGCAGACATTATCTGAACAGCGAAAAACTCATATTCGGAATGTTTGCGGACTCCTGCCCGGACAGATGGGGCAGGCGCCTGATGAACCGGCGGGAGGAGATCCGTGCAAGATCCTGTGCAGAGCGTCCCCGCAAGCTGACAGAGACCGACTATCTGCTGGGCGTATATGATGAAGCGCGCATGGGCGGATTGCGCTTTAAAACAGACCCTGCAGGTGATTTTCTTTCCTCTGACAGAGAATATGCCACGCCCCCCTGGACATCCCTCCGTGAGCTGGAACAGGCAAGCCTTGCTTTTGAAAATGACAATGACAGCCTGGACGAAAAATGGATCAGGCAGCTCATTGCTCCCGGCTCCTCCCTGGGTGGCGCCCGCCCGAAAGCTTCCGTGATAGCACCGGACGGTTCTCTGTGGATTGCCAAGTTTCCATCCAAGCATGATGATATTGATTCCGGTGCCTGGGAAATGGTGGTGCACGACCTGGCATCCATGTGTGGTTTGCATGTTCCGGAGGCTCTGACAGAACGGTTTACAGGATACGGAACCACATTCCTGGTGAAGAGATTCGACCGCGAAGGTGGAGAACGCATACATTTTTCCTCAGCCATGAACATGCTTGGAAAAACTGACGGTGCAAACGCCTCCGATGGGAGCAGCTATTTGGAGATCGTGTCTTTCCTGAAGGCAAACGGAGCTTCCCCAAAAGAAGATCTGGCGGAGCTGTGGAAACGGATTGCCTTTGGCATGTGCGTCTCAAACACCGATGACCATTTCAGAAATCACGGATTTTTGCTGACAAGATCCGGCTGGAGGCTGTCACCGATGTATGATGTCAATCCGGATATGTACGGAGAATATCTGTCGCTCAATGTGAATGAAACAGATGCAATGATCGATCCGGAGCTTGCCATTGACGCCGCTTCGTTTTACGGCATATCGCGCAACGATGCGCAGGAAACAATGGGCAGGATCAAAGAAATCGTGCAGAAAAACTGGAGTGGACTTGCAAAAAAATACGACATTTCCCGTGGTGAAATCGAGAGAATGCACTCCGCATTCAGAGGATAAAAAGACGACCGAAGCAGATCCGGGTCTGCTTCGGTCGTTTTATGTCTGTTCCGCTTTGAGGCTGTGCGAGTTAAGGCCAAGCGGGTTTCGTCTTACAACCCAAAGGTCTCCAGGAGGTTGGCGAACTCCTGGGAGATGACGAACAGTTCCAGGATATCCTCTCTGGATCCCGTCTGCAGTTCCTCCAGCCAGTGCTCCATCCCTGCTTCCTCCGGGTCACGGCCCAGGATGGTGCGGTACAGGTCGGTGATATACTCCTCATCGGATCTGTTACGGTTCACATACTCCGGTGAGAAGAAGAAGTG
>JAILAF010000121.1 GCA_024681775.1 Lachnospiraceae bacterium | reverse complement strand
CACCATTCTGGGGACCACGGGCGCCATCGGCATGTTCTATTCCCACAAGGTCCTGCAGAAGACCGCCCGCACCGTGAACCAGATTCCTGTGGTGAACGCGGATGTGGTCACCGGTTTTTCCATCTGCATCCTGATGGTGGTTTTTTTCGGCATGTCCAAGGATACCTTCCTGCCTCTGGTGATCGGTCACATGACCCTCACCACGCCCTTTGTGTATCTCTCCGTGCTGCCCAAGCTCCAGCAGATGGATCCTGCCCTCTATGAGGCGGCGCTGGATCTGGGTGCTTCCCCTTCCTACGCACTGCGGAAAGTGGTCCTGCCCGAGATCCTGCCCGGCGTGCTGTCCGGTTTTGCACTGGCCATCACTCTGAGCCTGGATGATTATTTTGTGGCGACCTACACCAAGCCCGCCACCTTTGATACCATCAGTACCTATGTGGTAAATGCCACCAAGGGCTCCCAGACCCAGATCAAAACGGCTCTGTGGGCGCTGTCCACGGTGATCTTTGCCCTGGTGCTGCTGTTCGCTCTTTTCCAGAATGCGAGAAAGAACAGAAATAACGCAAGGAAGGAGGAGCAGGCGGCATGAGAAAAGTGACCCTGAAAAACCTGTCTCTCTTCCTGGCGCTGACCCTGGGAGCTACCTCTGCAGGTGCTCTTTTCTCCGGAGAAAACGCGAAGGAAGCGCAGGCTGCTTCCGAGAAGCCCATTGTCCTTCGGGTGTGCAACTGGGAGGAGTATATGGACCTGGGAGAGTGGGACCCCGAGGAAGAGACCATCGACCTGGAGTCCGGAGACATCCTGGGTGAGAATGCCCTGTATGAGGATTTTGAGGAGTACTACCTGGAGACCTTCGGCCGGGAAGTGATCGTGGAGTACAGCTGCTTCGGTACCAACGAGGAACTCTACAACATGCTGACCCTGGGCGATGTGTACGACCTGGTGTGCCCCTCCGACTATATGATCATGAAGCTCATGACGGAGAACATGGTCCAGCCCTTTTCCGACGAATTTTTCGATGAGGAGAACCCGTACAATTACTACGTGCGGAACCTGTCTCCCTTCATCCGCGATACCTTTGAGAACCACCAGATCGGGGGAAAACCCTGGAGCAGATACGCCGCAGGCTATATGTGGGGCGTTACGGGCATTCTCTACAATCCCGAGGAGGTGGATGCGGAGGATGTGCAGACCTGGGGGATCCTGAACAATCCCGAGTATTTCAGACAGGTCACCATCAAGGACAATGTCCGTGATTCCTATTTTGCGGCTCTGGGTGCCCTGCGCAGCAGCGAGCTGACAGATCCTGCATTTACCGGCTCCGAGAACTATGCTGCTGCGCTGGAGGAAGTGATGAACGATACTTCCGATGAGACCGTGGCAGAGGTGCAGTCCTACCTGCAGAGTGTGAAGGACAATGTCTATTCCTTCGAGACCGACAGCGGCAAGGCGGACATGATCACCGGCAAGGTGCTGGCCAATTACCAGTGGTCCGGGGATGCGGTCTATGCCATGGACCAGGCGGAAGAGGATGATTTTTATCTGAATTTTGCGGTGCCCGATGAGGTGACCAACCTGTGGTTTGACGGCTGGTGCATGCTGAAGAAGGGCATCGGGGAAGATCCCGAAAAACAGCAGGCGGCAGAGGCTTTTGTGAACTTCCTTTCCAGACCCGACAATGCGGTCCGAAACATGTATTACATCGGCTATACCTCCGTCATCTCCGGCGGCATGGACGGCGACCAGGTATTTGAATATCTGGACTGGACCTATGGCGCAGAAGAGGAAGAAGAGGATACCGTAGAGTACAATGTCGGGTATTTCTTTGACCCCGAGGGAGATCCGGAGGAGTATACCATCACTGCACCGGCAGAGTCCCTGCAGAGACAGCTTTTTGCGCAGTACCCGCCGGAGGATGTGATCCGCCGCGGTGCGCTCATGCGTTTCTTTGACGGAGCTTCCAACGCATTGATCAACCGGATGTGGATCAATGTCCGCTGCTACAACATCAACAATGTACCCTTCGCCCTTCGGGTGATCCTGGTGCTGATCATCTGCTCCGCCATGGTGGTGCCCATGATCCGCCGGTACAAAAAGGGCTGATGTGTTTCCCATATGAGGAGAAAAGGGATGGGTGACTACAGAGTGCTGTTGCAAGATCTGCTGGATGAGGATGTTGCAAAGGGAGAGGCCGCAGGCGATTCCCTGCTGGTGCTGCATCGCGGCCGGGAGATCCTCTACCTGGAGTCCGGGAAGGCGGACAGGGAGAAGGATATTCCCATGCGCCGGGATACCATCATCCGGCTGTTTTCCATGACCAAGCCCGTCACCGCCGTGGCGCTGATGATCCTGTATGAGCGCGGGCAGATAGGGCTCCTGGATCCCGTGTCAAAATATCTTCCGGAATACGCAGACCTGCGGACCTATGCGGAGGGCGATACGCCGGTTCCTCTGGACCGCCCCATCACCATCACCGACCTTCTGAACATGACCTCCGGGATCCCTTACCCGGAGAACTGGGAAGGCTGCACCCGAAGTGGTCGGGAGATGGACGCGCTTTTTGCCCGGCTCCTGCAGCAGGTACGGGAGGGCAAGGGTCCTTCCACCAGAGAGTGGGTGCGGGAGATCAGTGCGGTTCCCACCGTTTTCCAGCCCGGTACCCGCTGGCTCTACGGCCAGAGTGCGGATATCCTGGGTGCCATCATTGAGATCGTATCCGGCATGTCCTTCGGTGAATTTTTGAAGCGTGAGATCTTTGATCCCCTGCAGATGCCGGACACCGGATTCTGGGTGCCGGAGGAAAAAAGAGACCGTTTTGCCATGAGCTATGAGCTGTGGGATGACGGACTCTTACACCCGGTGAGTGATACCCATCTGGGGGAGTGGTACCTTTCCGAGCCTGCCTTTGAATCCGGCGGCGCCGGCCTGGTATCCACCATCGACGATTACAGCCGCTTTGCCTCTATGCTGGCCGGTGGCGGCCGCTTTGCGGGACGCAGGATCCTGGGCAGTGCCACGGTGCGCTTTATGACCCGGAACCGTCTGGATGAGGTGCAGCGGGCTCCCCTCAACTGGGGGAACAATATGGGTTACGGCTACGGAAACCTGATGCGGGTCCTTTTGGACCCCGGCAAGGCAGGGATCCCGGCAGAGCCGGGAGAGTTCGGCTGGGACGGCTGGACCGGCAATTATGTTTCCATCGACCCGTCGGAGGATCTGATATTTTTGTACTTTACCCAGCTGCGGGGCGCCTGGAAGATCGATCTGATGCGGGCACTGAAGGCCATCGTCTATGCGCATCTGGATGACAAATGAGCGCAGATGTGGTACGATAAGCAGGTAATGAAACCGAAGTCGCAAGGAACGGAGGGATAGCTTATGTTTGTGGTTTTGGGCGGCGGCCTTTTGATCATCATCATTGCAGTGGTAATTTCCGTGGTTTCTTCTGTGGTTTCCGCAGTGGCGGCCGAGGTGGATGACGAGGGAGAGGATTGATCTTCCGTCATATTTTTCTCAGTCTTTATGGGGCTTCCAGCCATGGGAGGCCCCTTTTTTCGTGTTTGCTTTCGTGAAATATGCCGAAAAGGATCTTTTTGAAAAAAAGGCCTTGACCGGCAGTCTACTCCGTGATAAATTGTCAATCACATCAGCGAGCTCCATCGGAGCTTCGCCGTTTCATCTTTCGGCGGTTCAGCCGGAGATTCCATTTTACTGATGTTTTGGATGCTATGAATTGTTGAGGGGGTCACTATGCGCTTTTTTGCGTGCCCGGAGATCCGGGGACCCGGCACTGCATGGAACGCCTGCGGGCGGAGATGCGGATCAAAGCGGTAAACCCGCAAGCAGCCTGCCGCAGGCAGGGATAGGAGAGAACTATGGAAAAAGCAACAACCGCATATGCGGAAAAACCGGGGACGGTCCGGGGAATCACTTTCCCGGGAGAAACCGCAGGGGACCGGGAGGGAACCCTTCTGGAGCGCCTGGTGGGAGATTACATCACCCAGAAGCAGAGCCAGCTCCTGCAGCTGAAAAAAGGACAGCTCTCCAGGGAGGATTTTCTGACGGGGGCGGCAGAGCACATACGGATGACCTATGGCCTGTCACCGAAACAGCAAAAGCAGCTCCTGGAGGAATTCGGACAATACATCTTCGGGTACTCCAGGCTGTCGGCCCTCATCGACGATCCGGAGGTTTCGGATATCCGGGTGGTAGGATACGACAGCATCCGGGTGAAAAAGAAGGGAAGGCGGATGAACGCCGGGGTGAGCTTTTCTTCGGAGCGGGAGTATCGGCAGTTCATCGATTACATCGCCACCCGCAATCAGGTGAGCATCTCCAATCTGAATGCCATCCAGCGTTTTACCGACACGGAATCTCATCCTTCCTTCATCCTCCGCTTCACCCTGTCCATGCCCATCGTGAATACCTTCGCCCAGCCCTATCTGTGCATCCGGAAGGTGCCGAAGGATTTTCCCGGGATGCTGCCGCTGGTGGAGGCGGGGATGCTGGACCGGCAGACCGCGGAGCTCCTCATTGGCAGATTCCGCAGCGGATCCACCCTGATCTGCGGGGGGAATTCCTCGGGCAAGACCACGCTGTTAAACGCCCTGAAGGAGACCCTGCCGGACGATATGTCCATTCTGGTGGCTCAGCAGGCGGATGAGCTCACCACCATGTTCCATCCCGATATGATGTTCCTTCACAGCATCCCCGGCACCGCGGAGAGCAAGGTCACCTACGACCTGAAAAACATCTCCATCGCCGGTCTCACCATGGATGTGGACTGCTTCATCATCGGGGAGATCAAGGGGGAGGAAGCGCTGTACCTGCTGAACGCCGCCTGCACCGGACAGATCTGTGCGGGGACCATCCACAGTTTGAGTGCAGATCGCGCAGCTGATAAATTAGTGGACTACGCCATGTATGAGAGCCGGTATTCCAGAAATGAACTGATGCGGATGATGGATTGCTTTCAGACCCTGGTGTTCATGAAGGACTACCGGGTGGAACAGATCTTTTTCTGCAAGGGCTGGAACGAAGAGCGAAAGGAGCTGGACTATGAACGGATACTTTAAGTGGGGACTGATCTTTGCATTGCTGGCAGCAGGCTTCCTGAGCCTATACCTGCGGGCATCCCTCCTGACGACGATCCTGCGCTTCCTGCGAAGGACGAGCGCGGATATGGCGGAGAAGGACAGGCGCCTCCTTCTGGAAAACCGCAGGGCACTGCAGGAGATTGAGCGGAAAAATACCCTGTGGCAGCGGATCGGCAGGACGCTGGAGTACAGCGGCTTAAGGCGGCGCTTTCCCCGGCTTACGCCCACCCGTTTCCTTGCGGGAAATCTGGTCCTTACGGGGATCTGCATCGCAGGCGGCAGCGCCCTGTTCGGATTTCTCCCGGGGCTTATCGCTGCGACGGGGCTTCTGGCGATCGAGGAATTTGCCCTGATCCTGGCCAGAGCGGGAGCGCAGCGGCGCGTGGATGAGAATCTCCTGAAATTCCTGGATTTCCTGGGAAACTACAATCTGACGGGAGGAGAGCTGGCGGGGATCCTGGGACAGATCAGCCGTTACCTGGATGAGCCCCTGCACAGTGCCCTGGAGGAATGTGAGGCGGAGAGCCGCCTGACGGGAGATGTGGGAACCGCGGTGCTGGCCATGGGCGAGCGGATCGAGCATCCCCAGTTCAAAAGCTTCGTGCGGAATCTGGAGATGACCACCCGCTACAGCACGGATTTTGCCCCGCTGGTGGCGGACTCCCGGCGCAGCATGCGAAATTACTTAAGCCGTGCAAGGGAGCGCAAGGGAATGCTGCGGGAGGCGCTCATCAACATGGTGCTGCTCCTCCTCATGAGTGCCGTGGTACTCATCGTGGTGGCGGGACTCATCGAAACGCCCCTAAGCGTCATGCTCTCGGATCCCGTGGGGAAGATCGGACTGGCGGTGGTGGGAGGCATTTTGCTGATCTTTACCGCCCAGGCGCTGTCCGTGAACGGATAGCGCATCACAGGAAAAGAAAGGAGAAGGAAAATGAAGATGATCATGTGGGAAGGCGCCTGGAACAGGCTTCCGGGGGTTGCGGCAGCGCTGGCTTTCTGGCTGGTGATGCTGGCGCTGGGACGGCTCCCTCCAGGGGAGATCCTGAAAAATGTGATGGAGTTTGAGGGAATGCTCCGGGACAGAGCGCGGAAGAAGCCGTGGTTTGCCCGGGTGGAAGGATGGCTCGTCAAAAACGGCGCAGCCTACCATCTCTGGAAAAACATCGCACCGGATACCCTTCTGGCAGTGTCCGCGCTACTGCTCCTTTTGGGGATCCCTGTGGGGACCCTGGCGGGACCCGCCGCCGGATGGGTCACCGGCATCGCTCTGGGGGTATTCCCCTGGATCTACATCCCCATTCAAAACCGCAGGGACAACGAGCGGATGCTGCCGGAGCTGGAGCTGATCTACCACGCCCTGGCCATGCAGATCCGCTCCGGGATCTATGTCAGCGATGCCCTGGCGGAATGCTACTCCGGCGTGGAGACCCCCAGGCTCCGGGACGGACTCATGGAGCTGGGCAGCGACATCGTCTTAAAAAGCGATGTGTACAGGGCTTTGGACCGATTTCAGCAGCGTTTTGACAACCGTTACATCGACTCTCTGTGCATCACCGTCTGTCAGGCTCTGGAATCCGGTCAGGCGGTGGAGCTCCTGGGGGACCTGGGAGAGCAGATCCGGGACATGGAAAAGGCGGTGCTGGAGAAGCGGAAGGTGAGCCTGGACCGGAGCATCACGTTTTATCAGCTGGGGATCCTGTCCGCTGTTCTGGGAGTGGCCCTTTACTCCTGCGTCAGATATATGCTGACGGAGGCGGTGGGATTCCGGTAAGAGACAGGCCTAACAAAAAATGGGCGATGATGCCCGCAAAATGCATTGGCGCAAAATGCGCCGAAAGGAGAAAACATGAAAAAGACAGTATTGGAATGGGTACGGAAGGCAGAAACGAAAGCAGCGAAGGCGGGAGAGACGGTCCGCCGCGCAGCGCTGCAAAAGGAGGCGGGACTGGACGGGATCCTGGTGACCATCGGCCTGTGCATCATCGCACTGCTTTTGTGTGTGGTGATGAAGGACAGCATGACGGGATTCATCCAGACTCTGGTGACGGATATGACCGCCAGGGCCAAGAGCATCCTGCAGGGCGCCTTTATTGTGGTATCTCATGGGAAGGCGGTTCTATGAATGGCGATAGAGAAATACAGGTTAGCCCTGAGCTGGGGGCTGTGGTGGTGGTATCTGGGAAGGAACAGATCCGCCGGGGAGGCAGGCAGAAGCCTGCTTCCCCCGGCAACATCGGAGACCTGATGACGGTGGGTCTCTTCATGATCGCCATGGCGGTGCTCATGATCCGCTTCCTGGACTGCTCCGCACTCCTGTCCTCCAAGAGCGAGGTGAGCCAGCTGTGCCGGCAGTACATTCTCCGGATGGAGACCTGCGGGTATCTGAACGCGGGAGATGAGGCGCAGCTCCTGAGCGAGCTGGAGGCGGCGGGCGTTGCGGAAGCGGACCTGACCGGCACCACCCGGAGTCCCGTGCCCTTCGGAACGGTGATCACCTTGCGGATCCGGGGCGTTTTGGGAGAGGAAAATGCATTTGAAGAAAAAAGGACATCCACTGCAAAATACTAGGAGACCCAGCAAAATGCGCCGCCCGCCTGCATCCTCCGGAGCAGTGCAATGGGCCTACGGGATCTTTGGCATTTTGTTTTTGACGATGGTGATCTGCTTTGAACTCCAGATCGAAAGCTACCGGGCATCCTCCGACCTCATGGAGGATGCTCTGGCAGCGGGAAATCTGGCATCCGCTGTCATCGACCTGCGGGAATACGGCAAGACAGGGATCCTGCAGATCAGGGATCCTCTGGACAGCTACCGCATCTACCGGGAAGCCCTGGCGGTGAACCTGGGGTTGAACGGTGCGGGAGAGGGCGGCAATGCAGCCCTGATTTCCGGCAGAGTGCAGGTGGAAAGTTACATCGTCTACAACGTATCGGAGGGGATGGTGACGGAGATCCGGGTGGCGGGAGACGACACCGGCACCCGCACCGGCCGCCTGGGAGAGGTCACGACACCGGAGGGACAGATGGTTTCCTCCACCGGTGTCTACAGCCGCATCTCCTACCCTGTGAAGGGGTGGCTGGGTACGGAGGTCACCGCCCGGAAGGGCAATCTTGCGGAGGTGGTCCGCAATCCATGAAAGGAAGGATAGAAAGTGAAGAAAACAGGTGAAAACAGAGAACGGAAAGAACGAAAGCCTTACACGCCGGGAAAGGGGAAGCGGCAGCGGATCCTGACGGGAGCGGTGGTAGCTGCCTTTGCCTCCGCCCTGGCGATCTTTGGGATCATGGTGAGCATGGAGCGAAGCGTGCTGGCCAAATACGAGAAGCGGGAGATCTACGTGGTGACAGAGCCCATTCCTCAGGGTATGATCCTGACTGCCGAGAATCTCTTCGATCACGCGGAGCTCCGCTCGGTGGACGCGGGCTGCGTGCCGGAAAGTGCACTGGCATCCCCGGATGCGATCGAGGGATTGATCTCCCGGTATCCCATCGAGACGGGGACACTGCTGACGGCGGGGATGTTTGTATCTCCAGAGGAAGGGATGCGGGGGCTGATAGACCCGGTGCTGGTAGGCTTTAAGGCCGAGGATCTCTATCAGGTGGTGGGAGGCATCCTGCGCCCCGGCGACAGGGTGCATATCTATGCGGCGGACGAAGCGCTGGGGGAGACTGCTTTACGCTGGAGCGACCTGTTCATCGCCAATGCCTTTGATGCCTCCGGCAGCGAACTGACGGGATCGGGCAGCGGCGGCAGCAGGTATAACATCTACTTAAGTCAGGCGGATGTGGAGGAATTCTATCAGGGGATGGATTCCAAGAGCCTGCGGGTGGTGAAGGTCTGTGAGTAATCCGGTGTGGGGCATCTTTCTGTCTGGTGCACAGGTCGCATCCGTGCTTGTGATGCCGATGGGGGAGCGTGTGGCTGCTCTCGTGGTGTTTGTTTGCTTCGGCTGCGTGCTCCTGTCAGCTGCCCGGATGGATTACCGCACCGCCCTGGTCTACGACCTGTACTGGTGGATCGCGCTGGCTCTTGCGGGCGGCCTCCTGTGGTGGCGGCTCCTATCCGGGACCCTTGCGCCATCGCTCTACGAGATCCGAATGCTCATCCTGTACCTCCTGATGCAGGAGAGCATCTTGGGCAGGGGCTACGGCAAGGCGGATGCCCACTGCTTTTGCAGCTGCGGGATCCTCTTTGCCGCCCTGGGGCTTGGCCCCGAGGCCTATGTGGTTCACATGGGCCTTTCTTTTGTTGCATTGATCATCCGGGAGGCCCATGCCCGCAACATCAGCGCCCTCCGCCTCATCACCCCCGTCCCCTTCCTCCCCGTAATCGTCCCTGCATTTTTCGTCACGATCATTATCTTTCATGGGGGTGTTCAGTGCAGATTGTAAAAATGTTAGAGGTAGATAATAACATAGGAGAGCAGAAAATGATAAACCTATGCCAAATAGAAAAACATTCTCCGGAAATGCAGACAATCATAGCAGAATATTATAATTCCGTTGATATGGAATTAAAAACATATATCCAGAATGTGATGTCCGGCTGTGATGTTTTACCAATGACTGTGGGGGTTGTCAGCGAAAGGATGGACAAGGATATACAAGCGCTAACCGGTTTGAAAACTCTTGGAAATAGAATTGTCATAGGTGCTGATGATATACGTCATATAATAAAGCGTCATGGAGTAACAGGAAAGGCTGATCATAGCATGCAGGACATTGATGACATAGCAAGGTTATGTTACGTATTGGAAAAATATGACTCTATAGAATGGGATGGAGGGGTATCCGGACACTATAAAACCAAAGATGGGAAAAAGGCTCCACAAATCATCGTGAAGAAGAGAATTGACGGAACATATTACATTATTGAGGTTGTAAGTGATTCGAGTAAAAACAGAAATGTTATATCAACGATATACTTGAAAAAGGCAAAGGATTGACGTACTATATTAGTGAAGGTTATTACGTTTCGGACGTTTGCTGGGGGCATCGTAAGATGCATTTGTCAGCTCTAACCTGTTTTTCTTTGTCATACAAACGCTCTCACCCGCAAGGGTGGGAGCGTTTCCTTTTGCACAGCCCCCCTGTTTTCACGGCCCGATTTTTCTGATAGAATAAAAGGTCGGGAAGGGTGGCCCTTCCCGGTGCTTTCGCCCGATGCGAGCTGCAACGGAGGTGCGCATGATCACTGTTTCCTTGTGTATGATCGTAAAGAACGAAGAAGCGGTCCTGGCCAGATGCCTGGATTCGGTGGCGGATCTGGTGGATGAGATCGTCATCGTGGACACGGGCTCCACGGACTCCACCAAGGAGATCGCGGCGCGGTACGGCGCAAAACTCTACGACTTTACCTGGATCGGAGACTTCTCCGCCGCCCGGAATTTCGCATTTTCCAAATGCACTATGGAATATATCTACTCTGCGGATGCGGACGAGGTCCTGGAGGGAGATAACCGGGAGAAGTTCCGTCAGCTGAAGGAGATGCTTCTGCCGGAGATCGACCTGGTGCAGATGTTCTACGGAAACCAGTTGGAGCACGGGGCTGTCTACAATTTTGACTGTGAGTACCGGCCCAAGCTCTTCAAGCGTCTGCGCCCCTTCGTGTGGGAGGGACCGGTGCATGAGCAGGTGCGGTTAAATCCTGTGATTTATGACAGTGATGTCGTTATTTCCCATCGCCCGATGCACAATCATGGCGGCAGGGATCTGGCTATTTTTGCAAAGCAGATCGCACTGGGGAATCAGCTGTCGGACCGTCTCATGGAGATGTACGCGCGCGAGCTGTTCCAGGTGGGGACCCAGGAGGACTTTCAGACGGCGGAGCCTGCCTTTCTGGCCATCGTAAAGGACCCCAATGCGGATTCCTCCGCTCTGACCTATGCCCATCTGGTGCTGTGCAAAAGCGCGCGTCTGCAGGGCGATGACCTGCTGTTTTTCAAATATGTGACAAAGCTCATGGCGGAGGATGCCCCTTCGGAGCTGTGCATCGAGCTGGGCAGATTCTATATGGACAAGGGGGACCACGAGGAAGCCGCCATGTGGTTCTACAATGCGGCCTTTGAAACCACCCCGGTGCTGCGGCTGGCAGCTGCCGGCGCGGATGCGGCGGAGGGGATGAAGGTCTGCTACGATGCCATGGGAATGCCGGAAGCTGCGGAGAACTTTATCAGTGAGATTGAGAAGCGTTCAGCCGCGCTTCAGGGAAATTAAAGGAAAAGGCGCAAGGAGAGATTATGTGGGAAGAAAACGTACGGCGGGTGATCCCCTATGTGGCAGGGGAGCAGCCCAAAGACAAAAATGTGATCAAGCTTAACACCAACGAGTGTCCCTATCCCCCCGCTCCCGGGGTGGAGCAGGCAGCGAAGGAGATGGATGTGGATTCCTTACGCCTCTACCCGGATACGGAGAGCACCGCACTCACGGAGGCGTTGGCAAGCTATTACGGCGTGGATCCCGACCAGGTCTTTGTGGGGGTGGGCAGTGACGACGTGCTTAGCATGTGTTTCCTCACCTTCTTTGACGGAAAGGAGCCTGTGCTCTTCCCGGACATCACCTATTCCTTCTACGATGTCTGGGCAAAGCTCTACCGCATCCCCTTCCGCACCGTCCCTTTGAAGGAGGACTGGACCCTGGACGTGGAGGGCTTTAAGGCTCCCAACGGCGGCATCATTTTCCCCAATCCCAATGCCCCCACCGCCGTGTATGAGGACCTCTCCGTGGTGGAGGAGATCCTGCAGGCGAATCCGGACTCCATCGTCATCGTGGACGAGGCCTACATCGATTTCGGCGGGAGCAGCGCACTGCCTCTTCTGAAAAAATACAGCAATCTCCTGGTGGTGCAGACCTTCTCCAAGTCCAGATCCATGGCGGGTCTGCGCATTGGCTTTTGCATCGGCTCCAAAGAGATGATAAAGTGCTTAAACGATGTGAAGTTCTCGGTGAATTCCTACACCATGAACATGCCTTCCCAGGCCCTGGGGGTCATTGCTGTGGAGGACGATGCTTATTTCAGGGAGACCACGGGGAAGATCATCCGCACCAGAGAGCGGGTGAAGGAGGAGCTGGCGGCCATCGGTTTTTCCTTTACGGATTCCAAAACCAATTTCCTCTTTGCCACCCACAGAAGCGTTCCGGCGAAGGAAATCTTTACCTATCTCCGGGAGCGGAACATCTATGTCCGGTTCTGGGATAAGCCCAGGATCGGCAACCGTCTGCGGATCACCATCGGCACCGATGCCCAGATGGATACCCTGATCGAGACGCTGAAGGGCATGCCCGGGATCTGCTGAGGCACCATTGCATCGCAGCGCCCTGCGCGGGAGCGCTAAAGCAGAATCCGCAAGTGGCAGGCGGCACACCAAAACATGAAAAATGACATCAATGTCGGAAAGGTAGTATATTTTCATTATGTTTTCACGTTATCTGATCCTGTTTCTTACCGCGATGGTTCCTCTCATTGAGCTGAGAGGCGCCCTTCCCGCCCTTTATGTGATGAAGGGATTTTATCCCGAAACCAACCTGTTGCTGGGCTATGTGATCATCGCCATCGGCAATATGCTCCCGGTGCCCTTCATCTTCTTCTTCGCCCGCAAGGTGCTGGAGTGGGGCAAGGATAAGCCCGTCATCGGGAAGTTTTTCACCTTCTGCCTCGAGAAGGGGCACAAAGGGGGTGAGAAGCTCCAGGCGAAGGCGGGCAGAGGTCTCTTCGTGGCCCTGATGCTCTTCGTGGGGATCCCCTTGCCCGGTACCGGCGCATGGACCGGCACCCTGGCAGCCAGCCTGCTGGATATGAAGTTTAAGGACAGTGTGCTGGCCGTGGTCTGCGGCGTGGCACTGGCGGGCGCCATCATCGGCCTTTGCTGCACCGTCTTAGGTCTGGGCGCATGGTTTGGCATCCCCGCAGCGTAACCCCGGGAGGTGATCGCAATGGAAGCTTATACCGATTTTGCCGGGGTTTACGATGAACTCATGGACGACACCCCCTACGATGCATGGTGTGACCGCATCGTAGAAGACATGGAAAAATACGGCATTTCAAAGCCGGACCGCACCGCGACGGACCCTCTGGAGGCGGAGCGGAATCTGGTGCTGGACCTGGCCTGCGGCACCGGCACCCTCACCCGGATGCTCTACGAACGGGGCTATGACATGATCGGTGTGGACTACTCCGAAGAGATGCTGATGCAGGCCAGAGCAAAACAGGAGCAGGACGGCACCGGGATCCTCTATCTGCAGCAGGATATGCGGGAACTGGATCTGTACTGCACCATCGGCACCGTGCTCTGCATCTGTGATTCCTTAAATTACCTTCTGGAGGAGGAAGACCTGCGGCAGACCTTTTCCCTGGTCCACAATTTCCTCTACCCCGGAGGGCTCTTTTTGTTTGACTGCAACACGGATTACAAGTACCGGGAGGTCATCGGTGATACCGTCATTGCGGAGAACCGGGACGACTGCAGCTTCATCTGGGAAAATGCCTACGATGAGGGCAGCGGCATCAACGAATACGACCTGACGGTCTTTGTCAAAACAGGCGAGGATACCTGGCGCAGGTTCTGCGAGACCCACCACCAGCATGGGTACGACGCAGCGCTCCTGCAGAGGCTGCTTTCGGAAAACGGATTTGAGCTGATCCGGATCATCGATTCGGATACGGGGAAGGAGCCTGGCCCGGAGACAGAGCGGATCTACGTCGTGGCCCGGTGCCGGAAAAATCAGGAGAAATGAAATGAGTGATAGGATGATCAGCGCGGTGGCGGCAGGCGCCTCCGTGCGCGCTTTTGCCTGCACCACCAGGGAGCTGACGGAAAAATGCAGACAGATCCACAACTGCAGCCCGGTGATGACCGCCGCCATGGGGCGTCTCATGAGTGCCGGTGTCATGATGGGCAGCATGATGAAAGGGGAGAAGGACAGATTGACGCTGCAGATCGCAGGAGACGGTCCTGCGGGAACCCTGACGGTGACGGCGGATGCCATGGGAAATGTGAAGGCCACCGCAGATGAATGCGGCGTGGTGATCCCCGCAAAGCCCAACGGAAAGCTGGACGTATCCGGCGCCATCGGTGCAGGAACCCTCACCGTGATCCGGGACCTGGGCTTAAAGGAGCCCTACAACGGCACCGTCCCTCTCCAGACCGGCGAGATCGCGGAGGACCTGACCTACTACTACGCAGCTTCCGAGCAGATCCCCAGCGCTGTGGGCCTGGGTGTCCTCATGAACAGGGACAATACGGTGTCCAAAGCGGGAGGCTTCATCGTGCAGCTCCTGCCCTTTGCACCGGATGACGTGTTGGAACACCTGGAGGAGAACCTGAAAAAGCTTCCTTCCGTCACGGAAATGCTGAGCATTACGGAGACCCCGGAGTATCTGCTGGAGCGGGTGCTGGAGGGTTTTGACATCGAGGTGACGGAGCACAGTGAATGCAGATACCGCTGTGACTGCAGCAGAGAGCGGCTGGAGAGAGTCCTCGTCAGTCTGGGGGAGCAGGAGCTGGAAGGCCTGATCGCAGAGCAGCATGGTGCGGAGATCAATTGTCATTTTTGCGGCAGCAGATATGCCTTTTCCGAGGAGGAGCTGAGAGCCCTCCTGCAGGAGAGCAGGAAGAAAGCACGGTAAGAGACAAGGAGAACAGGATGAATCACTACACGAAAGAGGAAGTACTGCAGCTCATTGAAGAGCAGGATGTGGAATTTATCAGATTGCAGTTCACCGATTACCGGGGGAATCTGAAGAACATCGCCATCACCTCCAGACAGCTTCAGGAGGTGCTGGAGAACGGTGCGAAATTCGATGCGGCCATCGTGGACCGTTTCCCCAATATCGAGGGGCTGGAGCGCTATCTGGAGCCGGACTTTAACACCTTCGAGATCTTCCCCTGGAGACCCCAGCAGGGCAAGGTGGCCAGACTCCTCTGCGACACCCTTCTGGAGGACGGGACCCCTTCCGACGGCAACCCCCGTCTGGCCCTGAAAAAAGTAGTGGAGCGGGCAGCCAAAATGGGCTACCGCATCTACATCAATCCGGACCTGGAATTCTTCCTCTTCGATACGGATGAACAGGCAGGCCCCACCACCTCCACCGGTGAGCGGGCGGGATACTTCGACGTGGGCCCTCTGGACTGCGGCGAGAATGCCAGAAGAGACATTGTCATGAGCCTGGAGGCCATGGGGATCAATGTGAACTCCTCCCACCACGAGGCGGCTCCTGCACAGCACGAGATCGACCTGAGCAGGACGGAAGCCCTGGAGGCTGCGGACAATATCCAGACCGCCCGTCTGGCGGTCCGCACCCTGGCAAAGCGCCACGGGCTCCACGGAACCTTTATGCCCAAGCCCCTCTTCGGGGAAAACGGCTCGGGCCTCCATCTCCACATCTACCTGGAGAAGGACGGCAGGGACCTCTTCTACAATCCCGAGGATGATTACCGTCTTTCCCCCGAAGCGTACGGCTTCATCGCAGGCCTTACGGAGCATCTGCAGGGTGCCTGCGCCTTTACCAATCCTCTGGTGAATTCCTACAAGCGACTGGTGGACGGCTTCGATGCGCCGGTGTACATCGCCTGGAGCGCCGTGAACCGCAACCAGATGATCCGTGTGAGCATGGGTGCCAAGGAGGGAGAGAGCCGTCTGGAGCTGCGCAGTCCCGACGGAGCATCCAACCCTTACCTGATGCTGGCAGCAGTCCTTTCCGCAGGACTGGACGGCATCGAGAAAAACCTCCAGGCCCCCCATCCCATCGATGACAACATCCGGGAAATGACCCCCGACGAGCGGATGCTCCTGGGGATCCGGAAGCTTCCCGAGACCCTCATCGAAGCGGTGGAAGCCCTGGAGAAGGATCCCCTCTTCCGGGAGGTCATGGGAAATACCATCATCAGCAGATACCTCACCATCAAGCATCAGGAATGGGACGAGTACCGCATTCAGGTGAGTGAGTGGGAGCTGAAGGAATATCTGAACAGATACTAAGTGTGAAAGGCCCGAACAGGGAAGGAGGTGGGGCGGATGGAAAATATCATCGTTGCCCTGCCGAAGGAAGAGGACGGCAGGAGCCTGCGCAGCATCCTGGTGCGCAGCGGCTTTTCCGTGCTCAGCGTCTGTACCACCGCATCCCAGGTCCTGGCGGCATGTGACGATCTGGACCGGGGCATCGTGATCTGCAGCGTCAGGCTGGTGGACATGCCCTGTACGGAGCTCCGGGAGCTCCTTGCGCCCGAGGTGGAGATGCTGGTGCTGGCTACTCGCAGACAGATCGCGGAGGGAGACCCTGCCGGTATGCTGTGCCTGTCCATGCCCCTGCAGACGGAGGACCTGATCGGGTCCGTCCGGATGCTCCTTTCCGGGGGCAGGGAGCGCCGCAGGAAGGGGACACCGGACACCGGCGGTAAAAAAGAACAGCTCCTGCGGGATGCCAAGGCCCTCCTCATGGAGCGGAACCACATGTCCGAGGAGGAGGCCCACAGGTATCTCCAGCGGACCAGCATGACCAGCGGCTGTTCCATCACGGAGACCGCCAGGAAGGTGCTGACATTAATGAACTGACACTTTTGTCAGAAAGGATGATCATGAAATTCACGAAAATGGAAGGCTGCGGCAACGATTACATCTATGTGGACACCGCGCGGGAGCAGCTCCCCGCATCCCGGGAGGAAAAAGAAGCCCTCATCGTGCGTCTCTCCGACAGACATTTCGGCATCGGCGGTGACGGGGTGATCCTCATTAACCCCTGTGCGGAAGGGGACTTTGAGATGGAGATGTACAATGCCGACGGCAGCCGCGGTAAAATGTGCGGCAATGGCATCCGCTGCGTGGGGAAATTCGTCTATGATAAGGGCCTCACGGACAAGGAAGAGATTAACGTGGTCAGTGCAGGGGTGCCCCACATCCTGAAGCTGATCTGCAAGGATGCTCCCGGCTATCCCAACGGCAAAGCGGTGGAGAAGGTCCGGGTGGATATGGGTGCGCCCATCCTGGAGCCGGAGCAGATCCCCGTGATCCCCAGAGACCGGGATGCCCACAGGGCAGTGGACATGCCCGTTCTGGTGGAGGGGAAGGAGTACCGCATGACCTGCGTCTCCATGGGCAATCCCCACAGCGTCATCTTCCTGGGAGAGGAGGATCCCGCCCTGGAAGACCTGGATCTGGAGCGGATGGGCCCTTCCTTTGAGCACCATGTGATCTTCCCGGAGCGGGTGAATACGGAGTTCGTCCGGGTGATCGACAGAAAGCATGTGCAGATGCGGGTCTGGGAGCGGGGGTCCGGAGAGACCCTGGCCTGCGGCACCGGCGCCTGCGCCGTGGCTGTGGCCTGCGTCTTAAATGGCCTTACCGAGGAGGAAGTCACGGTCTCCCTCCGGGGCGGCGACCTGGCGATCCGATGGGACAGAGCGGCAGACACCGTCTTCATGACAGGTCCTGCCACCACCGTCTTTGAGGGGGAGGTCCAAATCTGAAAACGCCTCCCGGCGGAGTGCCGGATTATAACATTTGATAAGTTTTGCGGACTGAATGATACGCATTTTTCCGGCGGTATATGATATGATACCTGCAAGTGGCGGATTGACCGCCGGTTGCAGGTATTTTCTTTCGCCGAAAGGAGCATCTATGAATCTGAAGACCGCATTTGAACCGTATTTTAAGGTGGGTGCAGCCATTTCCGGGCACAACCTCCGCACCCCCGCGCATCTGAAGCTCCTGTCGGAGCAGTTTAGCAGCTTTACGGCGGAGAATGACATGAAGCCCATGTTTTTCCTGGATCGGGATACGAACAAATCCGATCCGGAAAAATACGACCGCGCTCCGGCTCTCACCTTTGACAGGGCCATTCCCTACCTGGAGTATGCCAGGGCTTCCGGGATGAAAATGCGCGGCCATACCCTGGTGTGGCACAACCAGACCCCCAAGTGGTTTTTCCGGCAGGGCTACAATGAGAATCTGCCCTACGCGGACAGAGAGACCATGCTGGCCCGCCTGGAGAGCTACATCAAGGGCGTTCTGGAATTCGTCCAGACGGAGTATCCCGGCATCATCTACGCCTGGGATGTGGTGAACGAGGCCATCGACGAGGGCGACTTCCGCAAGTCCCTCTGGTCCACCCTGGTGGGAACGGACTTTGTGGAGCAGGCCTTTACCTTTGCCAGGAAATACGCTGATCCCGGCGTGTCCCTTTTCTACAATGACTATGAGACGGCCCAGCCCTGGAAGCGGGACCTGATCATCGAAAAGATCTTAAAGCCCCTCATGGAGCGGAAGCTGGTGGACGGCATGGGCATGCAGTCCCACCTGCTGATGGACCATCCGGACCTGGGCGAGTACCGCACCGCCCTGGAGATGTACGGTGCCCTGGGGCTCCAGGTCCAGATCACCGAGCTGGACATGCATTGCAATGACGGGTCCGAAAGCGCGATGCAGGCCCTGGCAGAGCGCTATGCCGCCTTCTTCCGGATCTATGTGGAAGCGAAAAAAACCGGCAAGGCAGACATCACCTCTGTCACCTTCTGGAACCTGCGGGACGAGGACAGCTGGCTGCCCGGCTTCCGGAAAGAGCCCAGCTTCCCGCTGCTCTTCCATGGAAAGTGCGAGGCGAAACAGGCATATTACGAAGTGCTGAAGGTGGCAGTTCCCGCGGACCGGGTTGATCCCTGGGAGCCCCACTGGCCGGAGGAGGATTTTGAAACGGCCCAGAAGCCCCAGGGAGAGATGCGGGTCTTCCGGCAGAACATCTGGGAGGACGGGGAGTATGACTACCCCGCCGCCTACGGCTTTGTCCCCAATCTCATGGCCTATGTCCACAACGATGCGGAAAAGCACGACTGCATGGTGGTGGTTCCCGGCGGCGGCTACTGCATGACTGTGCCCCACGAGGGCGAGCTGGTGGCCAATGTGTTCTACCGCCTGGGCATGAACGTCTTTGTCCTGTCCTACACCACCGACATCACCATGTCCGTACCCCTGAAAAAGCAGCCCCTGCGGGACATTTCCCGTACGGTCCGCGGCCTGCGCAGGCACGGTGCGGAGTACGGCATCGACGGAAAAAAGATCTTTATCTGCGGCTTCTCCGCAGGCGGACACGTTTGCGGCAGCCTGGCAGTCCACTTTGATGAGATGCCTGAGGAGAATCCGCTCTACAAGGGCATTTCCGACAGACCGGACGGCGTCATCCTGGCGTATCCCGTACTGACGAGCGGCAAGTACACCCATCCGGACTCCATGCGGGCCCTGCTGGGGAATGACCCGGATCCCGCGGAGCTGGAGTACTTTTGTCTGGAGAAGCAGGTGAAGGAGAATACCCCTCCCTGCTTCCTGTGGCAGACCAGGACCGACGATCTGGTGCCGGTGCAGAATACCTACCTTTTTGCGGAGGCGCTTCTGGAGAAAAACATTCCCTTCGCCCACCATGTGTTCCCTACCGGAGGGCATGGCCTCTCCGTGGCCAGCAGAGAGCAGTTCGCAGGCTGGTCCGGCGGTGACTACACCATGGAGCAGTGCATGCGGGCAGCCTTCGCCGTGAAGGAAGGCAAGGGCGTAGACGTGACCGAGCAGCGCCGGGCGGAGATCACGGACCAGTTCTTCGGCGGCCATGAGGAGCCTGTTTACGGCGTGGATTACAGCTTTCTGGAGGATGTGGGGAAGTGGACGGACCTGGCCTGGGCCTGGATCCGCCGCATCACCGGCGTTCTGTAAAGCAGGAGCGGGCTGATAGAACAAAGGATCAAAAATCAGAAAAAACGACGGGGCAGAGAGTTCTCTGCTCCGTTTTTACTGCCCTGCTATAGTGAATTTGTCTAAAAAATTATTAAAAATTTAGAATTTTCTGTCGATAATATTCTAAAAAACTGAAAATAATGATACAATATCTTCAAAATAAGTTCCGGAAATGCGAGGTGTCCATATGATTAAAAAGGAAATGATCGCAATGCTTTTGGCAGGAGGACAGGGAAGCCGTCTGGGGGTGCTGACATCCAAAGTGGCAAAGCCTGCAGTTGCATTCGGCGGGAAATACAGGATCATTGATTTTCCTCTCTCGAATTGTATCAATTCCGGAGTGGATACGGTGGGCGTCCTGACCCAGTACCGCCCTCTGCGGCTGAATACCCATATCGGCATCGGTATCCCCTGGGATCTGGACCGGAACATCGGCGGCGTCAGTGTGCTGCCGCCCTATGAGAAGAGTACCAACAGCGAATGGTATACCGGCACCGCCAATGCCATCTACCAGAACCTGGAGTATATGGAGAGCTTCCATCCCGACTATGTGCTGATCCTTTCCGGTGACCACATTTACAAGATGGATTACGAGGTGATGCTGGACTTCCACAAGAGCAAGGGCGCGGAGGTGACCATCGCCGTCATGCCCGTTCCCATGGAGGAGGCATCCCGCTTCGGCATCATGATCGCGGATGACAATAAGCGCATCAACGACTTCGAGGAAAAGCCCGCCCATCCCCGCAGCAATCTGGCCAGCATGGGCATCTACATCTTCAACTGGGAGACCTTAAAGAACGCCCTGCTGGAGAACAAGGACCAGGCCAACCTGGATTTCGGCAAGCACGTGATCCCCTACTGCAAGGAGAAGGGCTCCCCCCTCTATGCATACGAATTCAACGGCTACTGGAAGGACGTGGGTACCCTGAATTCCTATTGGGAAGCCAATATGGAGCTCATCGACATCGTCCCCGAGTTCAACCTCTATGAGGAGTACTGGAAGATCTATACCAACAGCGAGATCCAGCCGCCCCAGTATTTTGCACCGGACTCTGTGGTGGAGCGCTGCATCATCGGCGAGGGCAGCGAGATCTACGGGCAGGTATACAATTCCGTCCTGGGCTGCAATGTCACCGTCGGCCCCGGCGCCATCGTCCGGGATTCCATCATCATGAATGAGACGGAAGTGGGCGCGGGATCCGAGATCTACAAGGGCATCGTGGCGGAGAACGTGAAGATCGGCTCCGGCGTGAAGCTGGGCGTGGGTGAGGAGAAGGACAACGACACCGCACCCGGGATCTACAACCACGGGCTGGTCACCGTGGGTGAAAAGAGTATCATCCCCGACAATGTCAGTGTGGGGAAAAACACCGTGGTCTACGGCATCATGACGCCGGAGGATTTTGAGAACGCTTATCTTCCCAGCGGCAGGACCCTGATCAAGTCGGACGAATGACCGTCTTCCTGACCCCGAAGGCAGAGAAAATCGGAAAGATCCGGAGGTAACTTATGAGAGCGATCGGAATCATTTTGGCGGGAGGCAACAATCATCGTATGGGCCAGCTTTCCCAGAAGCGGGCCGTGTGTGCGATGCCCATTGCGGGGAGCTACCGCAGCATCGATTTCACCCTGAGCAATATGTCCAATTCCCACATTCAGAAGGTGGCGGTCTTTACCCAGTTTAACGCGGGGAGCCTCAACACCCATCTGAACTCCTCCAAGTGGTGGGACTTCGGCCGTAAGCAGGGCGGACTCTATGTCATGACACCGGCCATGACCAATGACAACAGCAGCTGGTACCGCGGGACTGCGGATTCCCTCTACCAGAACCTGAGCTTCTTGAAGAGCAGTCATGAGCCCTATGTGGTCATCGCATCCGGCGACTGCGTCTACAAGATGGACTTCAACAAGCTCCTGGAATATCACATCGCGAAAAAAGCGGATATCACCGTGGTCTGCAGAGACATGCCGGAGGGCAGCGACCTGAGCAGATACGGCACCGTCTCCATGAACGAGGACTCCCGCATCGTGGACCTGGAGGAGAAGCCCTTAAAGCCCAAGACCAATACCATCTCCTGCGGCATCTATGTGATCCGCCGCCGCATGCTCATCGAGATGGTGGAGAAGAGTGCCGAGGAGGACCGCTACGATTTCGTCCGGGACATCCTGATCCGGTACAAGGACGTGAAGCGGATCTACGGCTTCAAGATCACGGACTATTGGGTAAATATCGCCTCCATAGAGGATTTCTTCCGCACCAACATGGACTTTTTGAAGCCTGAGGTGAGACAATATTTCTTCAAAGAGTATCCAAATATCTATTCAAAGGTTGACGATTTGCCTCCGGCAAAGTACAATCCAGGTGCAAGGATCCGTAACAGCCTCATTTCCAGCGGGTGTATCGTGAACGGGGTTGTGGAGGATTCGGTGGTCTTTAAAGCCAGCTACATCGGCAACAATTGCGTGATCCGGAACTGCATCATCCTGAACGATGTCTACATCGGAGACAACACCACCATCGAGAACTGCATCGTCGAGAGCCACAGCACCATCCGCGGCGGCTCCTACTATTCCGGCGATGACGGCATCCGTATCGTGGTGGAGCGCAATGAGAGATACGTACTCTAAGAAAATCAGAGAGCAGGCATTATCCCGCACCGCGGGGTAATGCCCCCTACGATATCTGTTCATCCCCCGTGACCTGCGGAGCATGAGGAAGCGGGTATTATCCTGCATAGGAGGGTAATACCGGGTTCCGAATGAACGTCGGAATCAATCTACAGCGAGGGGGACAAAACTATGCAGATCACAGACGTGCGTGTAAGGAAGCTGACCGCGGAAGGAAAATTGCGGGCTGTAGCGTCCATCACTCTGGACGATGAATTCGTGGTGCATGACATCAAGATCATCGAAGGAGAGAAGGGACTCTTCATCGCCATGCCCAGCAAAAAGACGGGCGACGGTGAATACCGCGACATCGCGCATCCCATCCAGAGCAGTACCCGTGAGCGGATCCAGCAGATCGTGCTGAAGGCTTACGAGGAAGCTTCCGAGACTGAGCAGTAAAGCAGGTCTCAGGTCTCATACAAAACAGGAGAAAACCTCCGTGAGGTAACCTTGCGGAGGGTTTTTTCTATGTCAAAAGATCTGCCGGGAGGACCCATGCTGCAAAGGCTGCTTGAGAAATTACGAAAAGGGAAAAACGAGAACATGATCATGATCGCAGGCCTGGGGAATCCGGGCAAGGAATACGAACACACCAGGCACAATGTGGGCTTTGACGTCCTGGACCGCATCGCGGAGAAGCTGGGCGTAGGCTCCTTTGGCACCAAGCTCCGGGCCAAAGTGGGCACCGGCATCTATCAGGGGGAGAAGATCCTCCTGGTCAAGCCCCAGACCTACATGAACCTGAGCGGTGAGAGCATCGGCGCCCTGGCGGCCTACTACCGCATCGAGCCGGAGCACATCATCGTGATCTCCGACGACGTGGCCCTGCCCCTGGGCAGTATCCGGGTGCGGAAAAAGGGCAGCGCAGGAGGCCATAACGGCTTAAAGAACATCATCCAGTGCCTGGGCACCGATACCTTCGCCAGAGTCCGGGTGGGCGTGGGAGACTGCGGCAAGGGAGACCTCGTGGACCATGTGCTGGGACGCCCGGGGGGTGAGGATCGAAAAGTGCTGGAGGAAGCCATGGACCTGGCCCGGGATGCGGCGCTCTGCATCGTATCCCAAGGTACCGACGAAGCCATGAACCTGTACAACCGAAAAGGCGGATCACAGAATGAAAGCACTGCTTCAGCCCCTTGAGCGGCTGACCGATTACAACAAAATGCGGGAGATCATCGGGGGAAAGAGCCTGGTGAATCCCATGGGGACCGTCGCCCTGACGGGCTGCGTGGACGCACAGAAGCTCCATCTCATTGCGGGTCTTTCGGATGTCAGGAGCTGCAATGTCATCGTTGCGGCGGATGAACTCCGGGCCCGGGAGATCCTGGAGGAGTACCGGTTTTATGACAGAGATGTCTGTTTTTTCCCGGGAAAGGATCTGATCTTCTACCAGGCGGACATCCACGGCAGCCAGCTGACCGGTGAGCGGGTCCGCACCTTCCGCAGCGTGATCGAGAAGGAACGGGTGACAGTGATCACCTATTACGCTGCCATGATGACACTCCAGAGCGATGCCGCTCCGGAGCTTTTTGACGTGGAGATCCGGCAGGGAGATACCCTGGATCCCGGAGAGCTGGCTTCAAGGCTGGTGGATCTGGGCTACACCCGGGTGCCCCAGGCGGAGGAGCCGGGACAGTTTGCCCGCAGGGGCGACATCATCGATGTCTTTGACCTCACCCGGGAGAATCCTTACCGCATCGAGCTCTGGGGAGATGAGGTGGACTCCGTCCGCATCTTCGACCCTTACACCCAGCGCTCCATCGACAGCCTGCAGAGCGTCCGCATCTTCCCCGCCACGGAGTTTGTCCTGCGCAGGGAGGATTTCGAGGAAGGCATCCGGAAGATCTGCGAGGAGAGCAAGGCGCAGGAAAAAAAGCTGCGGGAGGCATTCTTGACGGAAGAAGCCCACCGCCTCTCCGGCATCACGAGAAAGCTCCGGGAGGATGCGCTGGAATTTCACAGCCAGGTGGGCATCGACAGCTACATCCGGTACTTTTTCCCGGAAGAGGACCTCATGACCTTCCCCGAGTGGCTCTGCCGCAGGCGGAACGGAGACGTGTGCTTCTATGTGGAGGATCCCGCCAGATGCAGGGAAAGCGCCGAGGCGGTGCTGACGGAGTTCCGGGAGAGCTTTTCCTCTCGCCTTGCCAAGGGCTACCTCCTGCCGGGACAGATGGACCTCTTAAAGAGCGGAGAATCGGTGGCGGCTGCCATGGAGCGCGGCCCCGTGGTGTGCATGAGCACCCTGGCCACCGGCGACGGGTATTTTGCCCCCGTCTACCGCATCGTTCTCGATACCCACAACGCGCCCTCCTACCAGGGCAGCTTCGAGCGCCTGGCGGAGGACTTAAAGAAGCTGGAGAAGAAAAAATACAAGATCCTGATCCTCACTGCATCCCGCACCAGAGGCGCGCGGATGGCAGAGGATCTGCGGGATCTGGGGGTTCCTTGCGCCTATTCCGAGCGGGAGGAGAGGGAGTTCGTTCCCGGGGAAGTGCTGATCTCCTACGGAGATGCGGCAGCGGGCTTTGAATATCCGATGCTGCAGTTTCTGGTGCTCACCGACAATGACATCTTCGGCATGCGCCGGAAAAAGAAGACCCGCCGGCGCAGCTCCTACAAGGGCAGCAACATCTCCTCCCTGGAGGACCTCCATCCCGGAGACTATGTGGTCCACGAGACCTACGGTCTGGGACGCTACACCGGCATCGAGAAGATCGAGTCCGGCAACATGATCCGGGACTATGTGAAGCTGGAATACCGGGAGGGCGGCATCGTCTACACCCTGGCCACGGAGCTGGATGCCCTGCAAAAATACGCTTCCGCGGATACGGACAAGCCCCCGAAGCTGAACCGTCTGGGGACGAAGGAATGGGAGCGCACCAAGAGCAAGACCAGAGCCGCCGTTGCGGAGGTGGCCAGAGACCTGGTGGAACTCTACGCCAAGCGGGAAGTGGCCAAGGGCTATACCTACAGTCCCGACACCCCCTGGCAGCAGGAGTTTGAGGAGACCTTCCCCTACGAGGAGACGGAGGATCAGCTCACCGCCATCCGGGAGACCAAGGCCGACATGGAGAGCGACCGCACCATGGACCGCCTCATCTGCGGCGACGTGGGCTTCGGCAAAACGGAGATCGCCCTGCGTGCTGCCTTCAAGGCCGTGCAGGAAAACAAGCAGGTGGCCTACCTGGTGCCCACCACCATTCTGGCCCAGCAGCATTTCGCCACCTTTCAGCAGCGGATGCACGAGTATCCCGTCCGGGTGGAGCTCCTGAGCAGGTTCCGCACAGCCAGGGAGGTGCGGGATGTCATTGCAGGGCTGAAGACCGGTGCGGTGGACATCGTCATCGGCACCCACAGACTCCTGAGCAAGGACGTGGAGTTCAAGGATCTGGGGCTCCTGGTCATCGACGAGGAGCAGCGCTTCGGTGTCGCCCACAAGGAGAAGATCAAAAAGCTCCGGGAAAACATCGATGTGCTCACCTTAAGCGCTACCCCCATTCCCAGGACATTGCACATGAGCCTGGTGGGGATTCGGGATATGAGCCTTCTGGAGGAACCGCCGGAGGACCGCCTTCCCATCCAGACCTTCGTCTGCGAGCAGGACGATGAGCTGGTCCGGGAGGCCATCACCAGAGAACTGGCTCGGGGCGGACAGGTGTACTACCTCTTTAACAGAGTGAACATGATCGCCGATATGGCGGCAAAGATACAGCAGATGGTGCCGAATGCCACCGTAGCCTACGCTCACGGACAGATGAGCGAGCGGGAGCTGGAGGATGTGATGGTGGACTTTGTGGACGGCACCATCGACGTGCTGGTGTGTACCACCATCATCGAGACCGGCATGGACATTCCCAACGCCAACACCCTCATCATCCACGAGTCCGACCGTATGGGACTGTCCCAGCTCTATCAGCTCAGGGGCCGCGTGGGCCGCTCCAATCGCATTGCCTACGCCTTCCTCATGTACCACCGGGATAAGATTCTGACGGAGGTGGCGGAGAAGCGTCTGGAGGCCATCCGCGAGTTCACCGATCTGGGCAGCGGCTATCGCATCGCCATGCGGGACCTGGAGATCCGGGGCGCCGGCAACCTGCTGGGCAAGACCCAGCACGGTCACATGGAGGCCGTGGGCTACGATCTGTACTGTAAAATGCTCAACGCGGAGGTCACCCGCCTCAAGGGCGGCGAGCCCCCCGAGGACTTCGGCACCGTCATCAACCTGGATGTGGATGCCTTTCTGCCGCAAAAGTACATCATCAATGAGGAACAGAAGCTGGATCTGTACAAGCGCATCGCTTCCGTGGAAACGGCGGAGGACCTGGACGCTCTCCGGGAGGAGCTGACGGACCGCTTCGGCAGCCTCCCCGCACCTGCGGGAAATCTGCTGCGGATCGCCCTCATGCGCAGGCGTGCCCATCTGGTGGACCTGACGGAAGTCAAGGGCGGAGGCGGTGAGATCACCTTCACCTTCCGCAAGGATGCCAGGGTACTGACGGACGCCATTCCGAAGCTGGTGCAGAGCAGAGGCGGCGCCTTAAGCTTTAACGCCGCTACCGTGCCTCCTTCCTTCTCCTATCGCTACCCCCGGGAAGCCATGGCGGAAAAGGACGCGGAGCTCCTGATGGACCTGACGGAAGACCTGCTGGAAGATATGCAGATCCTCAAAGGAAACTGAGATTTGTAAAAATACCCAAAAATCGGAAACGATTTTTGGGTATTTCGTTTCTTGAAAGGAAACAGCCCTGTCATCTATAATGGAAACTGTAAAACAAAAATAAGTTTCTAACAGAAACTGACGTGCGACATCGGGAAAAGTCGCACTTGCTACGGAACACCATCTGTTTCGGAAAGGAGGAACCATGAGTTCTAGAAGAGAAGAATTACAGGAGACCATTTTGGAAGGAACCATTGCGGTATATCGCGAGAAAGGCATCCACTTTACCATGGATGACCTGGCAAGACACCTGGGGATGAGCAAGAAGACCATCTACACCGTATTCCGCGAGAAGGATGAGCTCCTGCTGACCCTGGTAGATTATATGTTCAATTCCATCAAGAAGAGCGAGCAGAAGATCCTGGAGGATCCTTCCCTCACCACCATCGAGAAGATCCACACCATCCTGGGCGTGATCCCCGACGGTTACAAGAACATCGACTTCAGAGAGCTTTCCGTCCTGCGTGAGAAATTTCCCAGGATCTACGAGCAGCTCCAAATGCGTCTGGAGACCGACTGGGAAGGCACCATCGCACTGCTGGAGCAGGGCATGGAGGAAGGCGTGATCCGCAGATTCCCCATCCCCATTCTGAAAATGATGCTGGAGGCATCTCTGGAACAGTTCTTCCAGAGGGACGTGCTGAAGGCAAACAATCTGACTTACCAGGAAGGCCTGAAGGAAGTGGTGGACATTCTGGTGAACGGCATTACCGCCTGAAAAACCGGAAAAAGGAAGAAAGGGATCTCTGAAGAGATCCTTTCCCGGAGGAGATGGAATGAGAGAGCGCCTTACCTTAAACGACGGATGGCTTTTTACGGAGAGCTTCGAAGAAGCACTGACGGAGCCGGGCTACCCGGAAGATGGGATGACCCCCGTGCGGCTGCCCCATACGGTGAAGGAAACGCCCTTCAACTACTTTGACGCGTCGATCTATCAGATGGTCAGCGGCTATCGCAGACACCTGCAGGCGGATCCCGCCTGGGAGGGAAAATGCGTACTCCTCACCTTTCACGGTGCGGCGCACCGGGCAACCGTCTATGTGAACGGCAGAAAGGTGGCCACTCACGATTGCGGCTATACCGCTTTTACCGTGGACATCGCGGAGGTCCTGCAATACGGTGCGGACAATCTCCTTGCGGTGGAGCTGGACAGCAGGGAGACCCTGAACGTCCCGCCCTTCGGCTATGTGGTGGACTATATGACCTACGGCGGACTCTACCGGGAGGTGACCCTGGAGATCTGCGAAAGGGCCAGGATCCTGGACGTCTTCCTGCAGACCGCGGGAGATGTGAAGGCTCCCGTGCTGCGCAGCAGCATCACCCTCTCCGCAGAGGCGGCGGAAGGCTGTATCCTCCGGCAGTATCTGCGCGCGGGAAATGACAGGACGGAGCTGCGTCCTGACGGAAGTGTCACAAAGCAAGGGGCTGTGACCGTCCTGGAAGCGCCCCTTACGGGGGTCCGTCTTTGGAGCCCCGCAGCCCCTGCCCTCTATACCGTGGTGACGGAGCTTTACCGTGGCGATGAGCTCCTGGACCGGTCGGAGATCCTCTACGGCTTCCGCTTCATCGAGATGACGGAGACGCAGATGCTGGTCAACGGAGAGCCCATCAAGATCCGCGGGCTGAACCGCCATCAGAGCTACCCCTACGTGGGATATGCCATGCCTGCTTCCATGCAGCGGCTGGATGCCCGGATCCTGAAGCGGGAGCTGGGCGTCAACGCGGTGCGCACCTCCCATTACCCCCAGTCCCATGCCTTTCTGGAGGAGTGCGACCGCCTGGGCCTCCTGGTCTTTACCGAGATCCCCGGGTGGCAATTTATCGGCGATGAAGCCTGGAAGGACAGAGCCGTGAAAAATACGGAGGAGATGATCCTCCAGTACCGGAACCATCCTTCCATTTTCCTCTGGGGCGTCCGCATCAATGAGTCCCGGGACGACGACGATTTCTACCGCAGGACCAATGAAACGGCGCACCGCTTGGATCCCTCCCGCCCCACCGGCGGCGTACGGGCCCACAAAAAGAGCAGCCTCCTGGAGGATGTGTATACCTATAACGATTTTGTGCACGACGGGAAGGCGAAGGGGTGTGAACCCAAGGCGAAAGTGACCTCAGACAGGTCCAAACCCTACCTCATCTCGGAGTACAACGGGCACATGTATCCCTGCAAGACCTTCGACTGGGAGGAACATCGCAGGGAGCACGCCATCCGCCATGCAAATGTGCTGAATGCCGTATCGGAGCAGACGGACATCTGCGGATCCTTTGGCTGGTGCATGTTTGATTACAACACCCACAAGGATTTCGGCAGCGGCGACCGGATCTGCTATCACGGTGTCATGGACATGTTCCGCAATCCCAAGCTGGCCGCATGCATCTACGCCTGTGAGGGATCGGAGGAACCCGTGCTGGAGATTTCCTCCACCATGGACATCGGCGAGCATCCCGGCTGCAACCGGGGCGAGACCTGGATCTTTACCAACGCGGACAGCGTCCGCATGTATAAAAATGACCGCCTGCTGAAGGAGTACTATCCGCAGGATTCCCCTTACAGATTCCTGAAGCACGGTCCCATCCTCATCGACGATTTCGTCGGAGACATCATCCGGGAGACGGAAGGCTGGTCGAAAGAAAAAGCCGACATGGTGAAGTATATCCTGAACCAGACTGCCTTAAAGGGCGTGGGGAATCTCCCCGGAAAGGTCTTCCGCACGGCGGCAAAGCTCATGCTCTTCCACGGCTTAAAGCCGTCGGATGCCGTGCCCCTCTTCCAAAAATATGTGGGGGACTGGGGCGGCACCGCCACCGTTTACCGCTTCGAAGCCGTGAAGGACGGCCAGGTGGTGAAGACCCTGACCAAGGCACCTGCCACAAGACTCCGGCTGGAAGCCCGGGAGGACCACTCCATTTTGAAGGAAGACGACACCTACGATGTGGCTGCCGTCCGCATCCGGATGAAGGATGAATATGACAACACCGTCGTTTATTACCAGGAGCCTGTCTTCCTGGAGACGGAAGGCCCCATCCGGATCATCGGTCCCTCCGTGATCTCCCTCAAGGGAGGAATGGGAGGCACCTACGTAAAAACCACAGGCGAGGCCGGCGATGCAGCCCTGATTCTGCGCACGGAAGCAGGGGAAAAGGTCCGGATCCGCTTTGATGTGAGAGTACCTTAAGGAGGATCAGCAAGTGGACAGATCGAGAGTGATCTTCGGCAATGAGATGCCGGAAAAGACAGTTCGTAAGGCAGAGCGCTCCAAACAAAAATACATTCGGAAGTTCGGGGATGACTCCGGCGCGGATTACCCGGTAGCCATCGACGAAAACCCCTACATCGGCAAGAGCCTGGGGGTACAGAACGTCCTGGTGGGAAAGCCCGAAACCAACGCTCACTACGTCCCCGGCACGACCCCTTCCGGCACCTTTGACACGGAAAAGGGCATCATCGTGGGAAATATCCGCATGGGCTTCGGCCACTACCGCATTTCCATGGCCATCGCCTCCGCGGCCCACTCCATGGGGTTCATCCCTTACTGGATGGACTTAAACTCCTACGGGGAGACCACCTGCACCAAGGTCATCGGTGCCCAGAATGATCTATACAGCTTAGGCTCCCGCCTCTCCAAAAATCCCATCTTTAACCGCCTGGTGTGGGAACCCATGAATTACGAAGGCTTCCGTGCCTTAAGCTACAATGCGGCGGATCAGAAAAATGCCGAGCTTATGGCTCCCGTTTTCCGGAATGTCCCCAAGGACATCCCCCTGGTGGGCACCCATGTATGGCCTGCCCAGGCAGCCCTTCACGCCGGCATGAAATACGTGGTGAATGCCATTCCCGACAACTGGCCCATGGCCTTGCATTTTGCGGAAGGGGCCGTCCATACGGTGCAGTGCCGCAACGCCTACCTGGGCTACCGCATCTGCAACGGCATGGACAAGGAGCGTGTCTGTAAGCCCATGCCGGAGGAGAGCCTGGCATACACCGGCCACTACATCGATCATGAGCTGGTGACGGGCATCGAAGCGGACTGCGCAGCAAGGAAAGCCCGGAAGGATTCCGGCGCGCCCATGCGGTTCCTTCTCACCATCGGCGGCGCCGGGGCACAGAAGGAGATCTTCGCAGCCATCATCCGGGATCTGCTTCCGAAGATCCGGGAAGGCCGGGCGGCCCTGTATGTGAATGTGGGCGATTACCGCAATGTCTGGGACGCACTGCTCTCCGAGATCCCGGAGATGAAGGCCCTTTCCACGGAGCATATGGGAGACTGGGCGGACACGGAGAGATTCGCTGCGGATGCCCTGAATCCTGACACAAATGTCACCGGCATCCACGGCTTCTGGCATCAGAATATTTTTGAAGCGGTGTATTGCACCAACCTTTTGATGCGCAGCGCGGACGTGCTGGTGACCAAGCCCAGCGAGCTGGCATTTTACCCCATCCCGAAGCTCTTCATCCGCAGAGTCGGAAAGCACGAGATGTGGGGCGCCGTCCACGCGGCGGAAATGGGAGACGGCACCCTGGAGTGCAGAGACATCCCCCACACGCTGCAGATGGTGGATCTGTTCCTGAACAGTCCTTCTCTTTTGCCGGACATGTGCGACAACATTGTGGCAAACAAGGCGCAGGGGCTCTACGACGGGGCATATCGGGTAGTAGAGATCGCCATGGGACTGAAAAAAGCTCGTTAAGATATGACATCGGGTAGATAACGGAGGAAAACGAAATGAGTGAAAAGAAACAACTGTCCGTAAAAGAAAAAGCGGCTTACGGTCTGGGCGCTGTCGGAAAGGACATGGTGTACATGCTCAGTGCCAGCTACATCCTGTACTACTATCAGGATATCCTGGGGGTCAGCGCCGTGGCCATGGGTATCATCCTGCTGGTGGCCCGGATCTTTGACGCCTTTAACGATCCCATCATGGGCGTCATCGTCGCCAAGACCAAGACCAAATGGGGCAAATTCCGCCCCTGGCTCCTCATCGGAACCCTGACCAATGCAGTGGTGCT
>JAILAF010000099.1 GCA_024681775.1 Lachnospiraceae bacterium | reverse complement strand
CCGGCGCCGGGACAGGCCCTGGTATTCTACGGGACCCCGGAGACCATGCGGGAGGAGTTGTCCGGCGGCTGGGCGGTACTGGGTGGCGCCCGCATTGAATAACGAATGATATTTTAGAATGGCCGGGGATCGTCCCCGGCCGTTTTATGTCCCTTCTTAATTTTCAGAAAGCAGGAGATTTTCACCGCATGTTCGTAAACGATTTCGCAAAAAACGGTCTGTTTTCCGCCACAACCCCGTTGTCACGGAAACGATTTTTTGGTATTATTTTCCTACAATCCTAAAAAAACAGCTCAGTCAGTCACAGAGAGCAAACAGGGATTCAGAAAGGGACTTCGTGTATGGAAAAGACGAAAAAAAGACAGAGTCTGATCGCAATGCTGACGATCGCCGCATCCACATTGATCCTGATGGTCGTGATCAGTGTCGGATACTTCAGCGGACAGCTGCTGGCCAACTCTGCCGAAGACAACGATCTCTACTATGAAAAACTCTATCAGATCAGCTCCAAGCTGACCAATGCCGACAGAGACTTCTACCAGGCAGTCTATGCGGCTACCACGAGATACGAGCTTCTGGGGCTCAATGATCCCAGTATGCTGCCTCCCGACATGATCGAGCTGGCCAACACCGCACTGAGTGATTTCGATGAGAATGTCGCTCAGGTTCTGGAGAGAGTAAATGGCGCCACTGCCATTGCCAGCCAGGTGCCGGATCTGTTCACCGGGACTCCGTTGGACGGATCGACCTTCCAGCAGCTGGCCAATGAATTCCAGGCGGACTTCAAGGCATGGCAGAATTCCTACGATGTCGCCAATGTCTCCGGCGACTGGACCGAGTTTAACAGTGCCTTCTCCGTGGCCCGCGGCGCTCTGTCCGATATGACGGACATCACGGAAGAGTGGGTTGTGAGCGAGAAAGCACAGCGTGATGCTGCAATGACCCGTTCCATCGCCATCTCCGCCGTGATCTTCGGCCTGCTGGCAGTGCTGGTGGCTGCGGTGGCAGTGGTGATCCTGAACATCATCAACAAGAGCGTCAAGTCCCTGTCCAAGGCAGTCCTGAACATGGCAGACGGCGATTTCGCAACTCCCGTGGAGCAGAAGAGCCCGCTGAAGGAGTTCTACGGAGTCGAGGGTGCCATGGAAGGCATGAGAGAAAAGCTTCAGGCATCTCTCCAGCTGGTGGTTCAGTGTGCGGAGGAAGTCAACACCAAGGCAGATAACACCAAGGAGAGCATCGCGGATTCTCAGGAGACCACCGGAAACATTTCCTCCGCAGTCAACGATCTGGCACAGGGCGCCATGGTTATGGCAGAGGATGTCCAGACGACCTCCGGCATCACCGTGGAGATCGGCGACAGTGTGGACCGTGTCCAGGAAGCTGCCGAGAGCAACCTGCAGAAGGTCAAGGCTCTGTACGACGAGTCCGTGAGACTGCAGGAGCAGCTGGGTGAGATCCGCAAGGCGGACGAAGAGACCGACCAGAGAGCCGGACAGGTGGCGGATTCCGTGGGCAAGACCGCTGAGGTCGTGGAAGAGATCAGCAAGGCCGCCGAAGGTATCATCAATATCGCCAGCCAGACCAACCTGCTGGCTCTGAACGCTTCCATCGAGGCAGCCAGAGCAGGAGAGGCCGGCAGAGGCTTCGCAGTGGTGGCCGACAACATCAAGGGACTTGCGGAAGAGTCCAACCAGATGGCCAATGAGATCACCAACATGCTCAGCACCATCACCCAGTATTCCAATGAGAACAAGACGCTGACCGCCAGCATCAAGGAGGCGACCTCCAGCGAGGCACAGGCCCTTGAGAAGATGAGCAGAGCCTTCGACGAGATGCTCGCCCTCCTTAAGGAGACCGAGAGCGGCAACCAGGACATCGCGGCGCTGGTGGATTCCATGACCAGCGGCAAGGAGCAGATCCTGTCCTCCGTCGAGTCCCTCTCCAGCATCTCCGAAGAGAACGCAGCCTCCACCGAGGAGACCAGCGCATCCCTGGCACAGCTCAACTCCAACATGACCGCAGTGGTGGCCGAGGCCGAGTCCCTGGGCGACATCGCTACCCAGCTCAAGAGCAACGTGGAGTTCTTCCGAGTGTAAGGACTGCTTCGTGAAAAAACGGGGACGGTTGGAACCGTCCCCTTTTTTCACGCCCTTAGGCCCTTAAGCCCTTAAGCCCTTCTCTCAGATCCTGTGATACTCCGGCGTCCTTTTTTCAAACACGCAGTAATACTCAAATCCGCATCTCTTCAGCAGCTCCGCTGCCTTTTCGAAATCCGATCCGACCCATTTCGGACTGTGGGCATCCGATCCCACGGTGACGATCTCGCCCCCCAGCTCCTTATACCTTCTCAGAATCTTCTCCGAAGGATGAAACTCCTTCATCCCTCTGGCGGCACTTTTCGTATTGATCTCCAGCCCCTTTTCCCGGTCCACCAGGATCTTCAGGATGGCCTCGATGACATCCATATACGGGGCCGGATCCGGGTCCGTAACAGTCCTCGGACCGTAGCGGAAGACATAATCCAGGTGACCGCACACATCGAAGTTGGAGGTCTTACGGACACTCTCGAGAAACTCTTCGAAGTACTGTCTGTAGAGGACGGAGGGGGTGGTCCCTTCAAAGGTCTCCGGATAGTAGGGGTCTTTCCCACCCACATAATGGGCGGAGCCGATGATGAAGTCGAAGTCGTGGGACTTGGCAAAGACGGCGTTTTCCCGCACACAGCAGGGCTGCAGTCCCAGCTCCACCCCGAAGAGCAGCCGGATCCGGTCACTGTAGCGCTCCTTCATCTGCAGCAGCTCGTACAGATAGGAGTCCGCATTTAACAGGAAGGCATCCTTCGGCAGGTCGGGGGCGGGGGGAGCCTGAAAGTCATTGTGCTCCGTAAAGACCAGGGTATCCAGACCGGCCGCGATAGCGGCCTCGATCATGGACTCCATGGAGGCTTCGCTGTCCCCGGAGTGGTGGGAGTGGATATGGGAATCACATAAAATGGGCATTTCCTTTCCTCCTTTTTTGATGGAAGGTCTCGTCTGTTCTGTATTTTAACCCAAAGGGGGCTTTTTTGGCAAATGACTGTTTTTTGCGCTGGTCCTTTGTTCACAATTTTTTCACGGCAGGAGAGACGTTTTTTCTTGAAATGAAATGTTTTACCTTGTATAATAGGACCGTTGATAAAGTTTTGACGATTACCGTCAGAATCAATAAAACCATTTTAGGAGGACTTACACATGGCAAACGTTAAGGTTGCAATCAATGGTTTCGGTCGTATCGGCCGTCTGGCTTTCCGTCAGATGTTCGGTGCAGAAGGGTATGAGGTCGTTGCCATCAACGATCTGACCTCCCCCAAGATGCTGGCTCACCTTCTGAAGTATGATTCTTCTCAGGGTAAGTACGCTCTGGCTGACACCGTTTCCGCAGGCGAGGATTCCATCACCGTGAACGGCAAGACTCTGAAGATCTACAAAGAGCCCGATGCAAACAGCTGCCCTTGGGGCGAGCTGGGCGTCGATGTCGTTCTGGAGTGCTCCGGCTTCTACACCTCCAAGGAGAAGGCTCAGGCTCACATCAACGCCGGCGCAAAGAAGGTCGTTATCTCCGCTCCTGCAGGAAATGATCTTCCTACCATCGTTTACAACGTGAACCACACCACCCTGACCCCCGATGACAAGATCATCTCCGCTGCATCCTGCACCACCAACTGCCTGGCTCCCATGGCTAAGGCTCTGAACGACCTGGCAGGCATCAAGTCCGGTATCATGAGCACCATCCACGCTTACACCGGCGACCAGATGATCCTGGACGGCCCTCAGAGAAAGGGTGACCTGAGAAGATCCCGCGCAGGCGCTATCAACATCGTTCCCAACAGCACCGGCGCTGCAAAGGCTATCGGCCTTGTTATCCCCGAGCTGAACGGCAAGCTGATCGGCTCCGCACAGCGCGTTCCTACCCCCACCGGTTCCACCACCATTCTGGTTGCTACCGTTGAGAAGAGCGTGACCAAGGAAGAGATCAACGCTGCTATGAAGGCTGCTGCATCCGAGTCCTTCGGATACAACGAGGATGAGATCGTTTCCTCCGATATCGTGGGAAGCACCTACGGCTCCATCTTCGATGCTACTCAGACCATGGTGGGCGCTGACAATCTCGTTCAGGTTGTTTCCTGGTATGACAACGAGAACTCCTACACCAGCCAGATGGTCCGTACCATCAAGTACTTCGCTGAGCTTCAGTAATCAGCACATGTGACCTACAAGGGTCCGGTCGCAAGGACCGGACCCTTTTTTCATCAAAATCCCAGAATTCCGTTACGAAAGGAAGAAGAAGATGAGTCTGAACAAAAAATCCGTTGATGATTTTAACGCAAAGGGAAAGAGAGTCCTGGTTCGCTGCGATTTCAACGTTCCGTTAAAGAACGGCGAGATCACCGACGAGACCCGTATCGTGGCTGCACTGCCCACCATCCAGAAGCTGGTGAATGACGGCGGCAAGGTCATCCTTTGCTCCCACCTGGGCAAGGTCAAGAACGGCCCCAACGAGGGTGAGTCCCTGGCACCCGTTGCAAAGCGTCTCTCCGAGAAGCTGGGCAAGGAAGTGAAGTTCATCGCCGACTATCATGTCACCGGCGACGATGCTACCGCAGCTGTGGCGGCTATGAACGAGGGCGATGTGATCCTGCTTCAGAATACCCGTTTCCGCGGCGAGGAGGAGACCAAGACGAAGAATGCCGGAGAGGCTTTCGCACAGGAGCTGGCAGCTCTTTGCGATGATTATGTCTGCGATGCATTCGGTTCCGCTCACAGAGCACATGCTTCCGTCGCTGTGGTGACCAAGTATGTCCGTGAGAAGGGCGGCAACTGCGCAGTGGGCTACCTGATGAAGAAGGAGATCGACTTCCTGGGCAATGCCGTGGAGAATCCCGTTCGTCCCTTCGTGGCCATCCTGGGCGGCGCAAAGGTGGCTGACAAGCTGAACGTCATCAACAACCTGCTGGAGAAGTGCGACACCCTGATCATTGGCGGCGGCATGGCATTCACCTTCCTGAAGGCGAAGGGCTATGAGATCGGAAAGAGCCTGGTGGACGATGAGAAGATCGACTACTGCAAGGAGATGATGGAGAAGGCCGAGAAGCTGGGCAAGAAGCTTCTTCTGCCTGTGGATACCACCATCGCTGCTGGATTCCCGGATCCCATCGACGCACCCATCGAGGTTTCCTTCGTGGATGCTGACAAGATCCCTGCAGACAAGGAAGGCCTGGACATCGGACCCAAGACCCAGGAGCTTTTCGCAGAGGCTGTGAAGACCGCAAAGACCGTGGTCTGGAACGGACCTATGGGCGTCTTCGAGAATCCGACCCTGGCAAAGGGAACCATCGCTGTGGCAAAGGCTCTGGCAGAGACCGAGGCTACCACCATCATCGGCGGCGGCGACTCCGCAGCAGCAGTGAACCAGCTGGGCTTTGCTGACAAGATGAGCCACATCTCCACCGGCGGCGGTGCTTCCCTGGAGTTCCTGGAGGGCAAGGATCTGCCCGGCGTGTCCGCAGCAGATGAGAAGTAATGGCCGAAGGCTTCGCCTTCGACTTGAAGTTTGCTTCGCAAACTTCCGGCCTGGCTTCGCTTTCGACTTGAAGTTTGCTACGCAAACTTCGGGCCTGGCTACGCAAACTTCGGGCCTAGGAACAATATTTCATAAAGGAGTAGAATTATGTCTAGAAGAAGAATCATTGCCGGCAACTGGAAGATGAACAAGACTCCCAGCGAGGCAGTTGCGCTTTGCGCAGAGTTAAAGGACCTGGTGAAGAATGATGCAGTGGATGTCGTCTACTGTGTCCCTGCCATCGACATCGTCCCCGTTGCCGAGGCCGTCAAGGGCACCAATGTCCATGTGGGAGCCGAGAACTTCTACATCGAGGACAAGGGCGCTTTCACCGGCGAGATCTCCGCACCCATGCTGAAGGATGCAGGTGTTGAGTACATCATCATCGGCCACTCCGAGAGAAGAGACATCTTCGGGGAGAACGATATCCTCATCAACCAGAAGGTGAAGAAGGCATTTGCCTCCGGCTTAAAGCCCATCCTGTGCTGCGGCGAGTCCCTGGCTCTTCGCAAGGCCGGCACCTATGCAGAGTGGATCAAGAGACAGATCACCTGGGATCTGAGTGGCGTCACTGCCGATCAGGTGAAGGAGCTGGTCATCGCATACGAGCCCATCTGGGCCATCGGCACCGGCGAGACCGCTACCGCTGATCAGGCGCAGGAAGTCTGCAAGATGATCCGTGACCTCATCGCAGAGCTCTACGACGCACCCACCGCAGAGGCTGTCCGCATCCAGTACGGCGGCTCCATGAACGCGGGCAATGCGGCAGAGCTGCTCTCCAAGCCCGACATCGACGGCGGCCTCATCGGCGGCGCGAGCTTAAAGCCCGACTTCGGCCAGATCGTCAATGCATAAGCAAAACGCATCATACGGCGGATTCAGAAAGGCGGATCCCTTCGGGGGTCCGCTTTTCTGTTGAGGCAGACGTGACCAAATGGGTTTTCGTCGTGAAATCCACCTGATCCCGGACATTTCGTCTATACAGATTCCCTGTGAGATCCACCAAAGAAGCCAATTGCACCGAATATGGTGATATTTCCCATATTCGGTGCGATTTTTCGCAAAAAAACGTTCCCAAAGCACCGTAAAACGCAGAATTAGCCGGATTCGGTGCACTCGTCCCCGAAAAAGTACAAAAAAAGCAACGAAAATGGCAATCTTCTACATATTCGGTGCAGTCTTTCGTAAAAAATCGTTCCCAAAGCACCAAAAAACGCAGAATGAGCCGGATTCGGTGCACTCGCTCCCGAAAAAGTACAAAAACAGCACCAAAAACGACGGTTTCTTTCGTTTTTGGTGCAATGAGCACAAATCATGATATGCAGGGCAGGCGTTTCAACCATCATATCAGTCAGGAAGGACGGATTTGACAGTTCCCGGGGTCTGTGTTACAATCCCGTCAGTTACGAAAGGCACGCGCATTCGCGTGAGGGTGAAAGATGGAACGTAGATGATCGATTTGGTACATACAGACTTTGGGATAGGCCCGGTG
>JAILAF010000081.1 GCA_024681775.1 Lachnospiraceae bacterium | reverse complement strand
GGGTATCATCCTGCTGGTGGCCCGGATCTTTGACGCCTTTAACGATCCCATCATGGGCGTCATCGTCGCCAAGACCAAGACCAAATGGGGCAAATTCCGCCCCTGGCTCCTCATCGGAACCCTGACCAATGCAGTGGTGCTCTTCCTGATGTTTGCAGCGCCCACGGACCTGTCCGGCAGCGGCCTGGTGGCATACGCTGCTGTGTTCTACATCCTCTGGGGCGTGACCTACACCATGATGGACATCCCCTACTGGTCCATGATCCCCGCTTTCACCAAGGGCGGTAAGGAGAGAGAGGGCCTCACCACCCTGGCCAGATCCTGCGCCGGCGTGGGCTCCGCCATCGTGACCATCTTTACCATGCTGGCCGTGCAGGGCCTGGGCAGAGCGTTTGCCCCTGCCGATGCAGGCGCTTACCTCATCGAGCGCACCGGCTTCAAGTGGTTCTCCCTGGTCATCGCCATTCTCTTTATCGCGTTTACCGTGGTCACCTGCCTGGTGGTGAAGGAGAGCTCCTCCGTGGATATGAAGACCGCCTCCGTGGGAGACATGTTCAAGGCACTGGTGCAGAACGATCAGGCCATGGCCATCGTCCTGACCATTGTGCTGGTGAACACCGCCATGTACATCACCTCCAACCTGCTGATCTACTTCTTCAAGTATGATCTGGGCGGCGTGGCATGGTACGGCAATTACACCGTCTTCAACATGGTGGGCGGCGCCGTGCAGATCCTCTCCATGATGGCGCTCTATCCCCTCATGAGAAAAGCCTTTAACAACATCCAGATCTTCTATATCGGTCTGGGCATGTCCGTGCTCGGCTACCTGGTGCTGCTCCTCCTGTCTACCTTAGGTCTGAACAGCCTGGTGCTCCTCCTGATCCCCGGCGTCCTCATCATGGCTGCCAGCGGTATGAACAATGTCCTGATCACCGTCTTCCTGGCAAACACCGTGGACTACGGCGATCTGAAAAATCACAGACGTGACGAGAGTGTCATTTTCTCCATGCAGACCTTCGTGGTGAAGCTGGCTTCCGGTGTGGCAGCCTTCATCGCTTCCCTGGCACTTCAGGCCTTCCACCTCAGCGCGGAAGCTACCACCGAGGCGGAGCAGGCCATGGATCTGTCCCTGAATGTGGCACAGGCTTCCAAGACCGGCCTTCGCATGGTTATGACCCTGATCCCCATCGCAGGACTCATCCTGGCATTCTTCTGGTTCCGCAAGAAGTACATCTTAACGGATGAGAAGATCGAGGAGATCTCGAAACAGCTCAAAGGCGAAGCTTGATCCTGCCCGCATCTGCGGAAAATATGATAAAATAAAAACAGGCCGGTCGGTGCAGCGCCGATGGGCCTGTTTCTCGTAACACAGCAAGGTTTTCAACGCACATTACGGAGAGGGACACTATGATCTACATCATCGAGAAGGACCGTTTCATTCTGGAAACAGCAAATACCACCTACGCCTTCCGGATCCTGCCCACGGGGCAGCCGGAGCACCTTTACTACGGGCGCAGGCTTCATTTCCCCATGAACGGGGAGGCACCTTCCGCGGAGGCCCTGGAGAGCCTCACGGAAAAGCATGCCTTCCAGCCCGGGAACTGCATCCAGTACGATCCGGAGCATCCGCAGTATTCCCTGGAGGAGATCCGGCTGGAGATGTCCGCCGGGGGCAAGGGGGATTTCCGGGATCCCTTTGTGGAGATCGTTCATGCAGACGGCAGCAGGACTTCCGACTTTACCTTCCTGAAGGCGGAGAAGCATGCCGGTAAGGAGCCCTTCCGGACATTGCCCGGATCGGTGGATACCGCGGGGGCCACGGAGCATCTCGTCGTCACCCTGGAGGACCGGCAGTATGGCCTGAAGCTGGAGCTCCACTACTATGTCTACGAAGACTGTGATGTGATCACCAGAAGTGCCAGACTGATCAACGAAAGTGACAGCACTGTCGATATTTTGCGCCTCATGAGCACCCAGCTGGACTTCGACCTGCCGGGCTATGTCTTTACCACCTTCCATGGCGCCTGGGCCCGGGAAATGCAGCGGGATGACAAGCTGATCTCCGCGGGACGGCTGGTGAACCAGAGCACTTTCGGCGCCTCCTCCAGCAGGGCCAACCCCTTTGTCATGCTTTCCGGCCCCCACACCACGGAGGATGCGGGAGAGTGCTACGGCATCAACCTGATCTACAGCGGCAACCACTACGAATCCGTGGAGGTGAATGCTTTCGGCAAGACCCATTTCCTGGCGGGGATAAATCCCCAGGGCTTTTCCTGGCGCCTTTCGCCGGGAGAGGATTTTGAGGCGCCGGAGGCGGTCATGGCCTATTCCCACGAGGGCTTTAACGGCATGAGCATCCGGATGCACCACTTCGTCCGGGAGCACATCGTCCGGGGCGAATGGAAGTACAAGACCCGCCCCGTGCTCTTAAACTCCTGGGAGGCGGCTTACTTTGATATCGATGAGAACAAGCTCCTGCGTCTGGCGAAGGCCGGGAAGGATGTGGGCATCGAGCTCTTTGTCATGGACGACGGCTGGTTCGGCAAGCGGGACGATGACCACTCCAGCCTGGGGGACTGGGATGTGAACAAAAAGAAGCTCCCCGGCGGACTGGAAGGCCTGTGCAGGAAGATCCGGGCCAACGGGCTGGATTTCGGTATCTGGGTGGAGCCGGAGATGGTCAATGCGGACAGCGACCTTTACCGCGCCCATCCCGACTGGACCCTGGAGATCCCGGAAAAGCCCCATTCCGAGGGGCGCAACCAGCGGATCCTGGATCTGACCAGGACGGAGGTCCAGGACTTTATCATCGACAAGATGTCGCAGGTCTTCTCCTCTGCGGAGATCTCCTACGTAAAATGGGACATGAACAGACCCTTCTCCGACTGCTACTCCCGGGCCCTGCCTCCCGAGCGGCAGGGTGAGGTGGCCCACCGTTATATGCTCGGCCTCTACCGTGTGATGCAGACCCTGACGGAGCGCTTCCCCCACATTCTCTTTGAGGGCTGTGCTTCCGGAGGCAACCGCTTCGACCTGGGGATCCTGTGCTATTTCTCTCAGATCTGGGCCAGCGACGATACGGATGCCCTGTGCCGCGCCTCCATTCAGACGGGTTACAGCTACGGCTATCCCATGTCCGTGGTCACCGCACATGTCTCCGCCTGTCCCAACCACCAGACCCTGCGCACCACGCCCCTGGAGACCCGCTTTAATGTGGCAGCTTTTGGTGTCTGCGGCTTTGAATGCAATTTCCTGGACATGAAAAAAGAGGAGCTGGCTGCGGTGAAAGCCCAGATTGCGCTCTACAAGGAGTGGCGGGATGTGCTGCAATGGGGGACCTTCTACCGCGGGAGGAGCTTCTCCGGCATGCAGCAGGGGAGTCTGTCCTGTGCGGGCAATGTTCCCATCGGCAGCGATGCCGGGAATCTCACGGAATGGACCTGCGTCTCCCACGACCGCAGGAGAGCGGTGGGCTTCCTCATGCAGAAGCTGGCAGTGCCCAACAGCACTTTCCATACCTATTTTGCCAGAGGCCTGCGGGAGGATCTGATCTACCGCTTCAGCAACCGGAAGCTGAAGATCGACATCCGGAATTTTGGTGACCTGGTCAATACCGTGGCCCCCGTCCATGTGAAGCAGGACAGCCTGCTGATGGATATCGCGGCCCACTTCGTGAAGATGGACGGCGAGACGGAGGATGTGCTGGTGAGCGGCGATGCGCTCATGTACGGCGGTGTCCACTTAAAGCAGAGCTTCGGCGGCACCGGCTACAGCGATGAGGTCCGCCACTTCCAGGACTTCGGTTCCCGGATCTACTTCATGGAGGCCCAGAATCAGAGCGGATCAAAAAATGAATAGATGATCCATCAGATCATAAAGGAACGAAAAACGCCCCGGCAGTGTGCTCACTGTCGAGGCGTTCGTTTTTTATGATATGACGCTGTCAGGGATATTCATCCTCCTCAGCTTCCTCATCGCTGTAGGGATCGTCAGGATCCGGTGCCGGGTCAGGTTTGTCGGAGTCGTCCACATCGATGGTATCCTCCAGGTCGTACGTGGGAGCGGTATCCGCAGGTTCTTCCGTATCGCCGGGAACGCCGGGATCGTCGATGCCTTCGACCGCTCCCGCAGCTTCCCCGCTCAGGATGGCATCCGCCTCCGCAGGATCCAGCTCCAGGATCTCACCGGGCCCGCTCTCACCGGGAGCGGGGGGCTGGGGCGCTTCCTCGCCGGGCAGGAGATGCACGACTCTGTTGCGGCCGTGCTCTTTCGCATAGTAGAGGAGCTCGTCCGCTTTTTTCACCAGATCGTCAAAGCTCTGGGTGCCGTCCCAGAGGGTGACACCGAAGCTCATGGTCACATCGATGGTCAGATCGTCCGAGCGGATCAGGAGATTGGAGATGTCCTGACGGAGCTGCTCCAGGGCTGCCCGTGCTTCCTCCAGATCACTGTTGTAGAAGACCAGGAGGAACTCCTCGCCGCCCCATCTGGCCACGAAGCCGCTGTCCTTCACATGCTCTGTCAGGCAGTCCGCAACGCTCCGCAGCACCAGGTCACCCATGTCATGACCGTAGGTGTCATTGACCTTCTTAAAGAAGTCGATGTCGCCGATGCACAGGGAAAGCGGAATGCCCTTGGAACGGGAGGAAACCATCAGTTTCTTCATCTTCCGGTCGGCGCTGCGCCGGTTCGCGATCCTGGTCAGCGGATCCATCTCCATGCTGTCCCGGAGAGATCTGTGCATGGTCACGATGGCGCTTCCGATCTCTCCCAGCTCGTCATTCCGCTTTTCCACGGCAGGGTCCAGGACCGCATCCGGATTGTCCCCGGCGGCTTCCCGGAGAAAGTCGTTAACCTTCTGCACATCCTTGCCCAGCCGTCCGGTGAAGCGGGAGATCAGCAGGATCACCACCAGCATCAGCAGCAGGTCGATGGCAATCATGGGCCGGAAGGTGCGCCACACATCCGCCGTAACCTCCATGGTGGGCTTCCCCACCGCCAGCATGCCGGCGACACTGCCGTCCGCGTTCCGCAGCGGCAGATAATAGCAGCAGTAATCGTTCCCTTCGATGAGGGCATTCTGGTAATACCGGGGCGCTCCGGTCTGGAAGACATCCTTCAAGATGGGGGTGGAAGCGCCGGTGCCGGTGTGACGGACATCATGCCGATCCTTCAGGGTCGTCAGCACCCGGGTATCCTGGTAAAAGAGGGTGATGTCCAGCCCCGTGGCATCGTGCACGGAGTCCACAATGTCAAAGCGCAGGGTGATGTCCTCATCCCCCTTGTAGATGCGCAGCGCTCCGGGATGGTCGTCATCCGACACGGCGGAGAGGTCTCCGGGGAAATCCCGCTCCAGGAAGAGGTTCAAGGTGCCCGCCACATTCTGAAGTTCGTTCCGGATCTGCCGGTACATGGCATTCCGGATCATGAAAAATCCCAGGAAGAGCACCGACATACCGAAGATGATCAGCGGGATCAGGATGATGGCGTACAGAGTATAGGCGATCTTGCCTTTGCTTTTTTTCTTCATAGGATCTCCGTTCCGGAGCGCAGAGGGAAACGCTCCCATTCCATAGAATCCGTATATGGCCTATTATAGCCCTTTTTGCGGGAAAATGGAATGAAAAACGGATGATTGCGGGGGCGGCGGGTCTCGGTCTTCCCGCCTTGCCTTGCTCCGTGATGTCAAAAATTTCATAGGAGAATCTCATTGAACAAATTATTAAAATTTGATAAACTTTCATATGTTGTGGGTTGTATACAAACCGCAAAATACTAGAGAAGAAAGAGGCAGAAAATGAAACACATCGGAAAAGGCATTTTGTCCATGGTACTGTCTGTGGCGATGATGCTGGGAGTAGTACCGGCCACGGCCATGACCGCAAGGGCGGACGCTCCCGTGGTGGAAGTGGACACCTGGAGCGAACTGTATGACGCGTTGCGAGTCGGAGGAGAGATCAAACTCACCGGCGATGTTACTTACGGAGAGGGAGGAGGAGATCATGCCAGCAGTAATCTGGTGATTCCCGATTCCTTTTCCGGCACGGTTACCCTGGATCTGAACGGGCATACCATTGACAGA
>JAILAF010000026.1 GCA_024681775.1 Lachnospiraceae bacterium | reverse complement strand
CGTCACCGTTTCCCTCTCGGTCATGCCGCGGTAAAAGATCGCCATGAGGAGCGCGGACGCCTGATAGTCGGGGATCGAACCGTTCGTGAAGCCGCCGATGAAATACTCTATCTCACCGTCCGTGAGTTCTCCGCCGTCTCTTTTCTTTCGGATAAGATCGTACATTCTGTAGCTCATTAACGTCACCTTATCTCATACCCTTGTCGTAGGGGATCCCTTCCGCTTTAGGCGCGCGCGAACGTTTCGACGTGAACGCGAGGACGAGAAGGACCGCCACGTACGGGATGAGATTGTAGAAATACATCGGTAGATTGAGTTCCTTGAGAAAATAGACGTCCTTGCCGTTGATATTGATCGAAAGCTGGTCGTATATGACCCCAAGGCATTTCAGGAAGCCGAAGAACAGCGCGCCGAAGGCGATGCCGAGCGGTTTCCAGTTACCGAAGATCATGATAGCCAGAGCGAGGAAGCCCATCCCCGCGACGGCGCCCGTCGCCTGACCGTTCGCGACCGTGGCGATGTAGACGTAGCCGCCGAAGCCGGCGAGCGCGCCGGAGACCGTCGTGCCGAGGTATCTCATGCGGTTGACCTCGATACCGACGCTCGCTGCTGCCTGAGGATGTTCGCCGCAGGCGCGAAGGCGCAGCCCGGTCTTCGTCTTGTAGATCAGGACCGACAAAAGGATGAAGAGCCCGAGTGCGATGAACGTGGATATGTACGCCTTGTCGAAAAAGATCGAGAGGACGGGGTTCATATCCTTGTTCTGAATGACGTATCCGAAGTCCTTGACTTCGCCCGCGGAGTTGATCGCGGGGGTCATCTCGAGCTGATCCTTCGAGAAGAACACCTTGATGAAGAACAGAGCGATGGCGGGAGCGAGCATATTGAGCGCGGTACCGCCGATCGTCTGGTCGGCTTTGAGCTTGATCGCAGAGAATGAGAGTAACAGCGAGAACAGTCCGCCCGAGACCGCCGCCACCGCCATCGCGATAACGAAAGTGAACTGGTTATGATCGACGAAGAACGGCGTTCTGCGAAGAAGGAGAGCGCAGAGAGCGCCCGAGAACGCTCCGAAGATCATGATACCGTCAAGGGCGATGTTGATGATACCCGAACGCTCCGCGTACATACCCGCGAGAGCGACTATAAGGAGAGGTATCGTGAATATAAGCGTTTTCTGAAGCAGGAAAATCACGACTCCTCACCCCCTTCCGCTGTTTCGGGACCGTCCGGCGTTTCTTCCTCCTGTGGAGGATCTTCAAGTTGAGGTCCTTCGATCGGTTCCTCTTCCCCCTCCTCTTCGGGAGCGCCGCCCGTGTCGGGCGGTACCGGTTCCGCCGCCGCGGGCGCCCCCTCGGTCTTTTGCTTCTTATGCGCCGCGCGGGCGAGAAGGTCTTTTATAAGCTTTGACGCGCCCGCGAAATAGATGATCACCGCGACGATCAGAGGCGAAACGTACTCGTTGAACGAAGTGTGCGCCGCGAGATTCGAACCGCCCGCGCCGAGGTATTTGAGGAAGATCGCGGAGAATATGACTCCTATCGGGTTGTTGCTGGCGAGCAGCGCCGCGGGAATACCGTTGAATCCGTCGGCGGGGAGCGTAAGGTAAGTCTCCCACTTGAAGTCCTGCGAACCGTTGAGGCACCACAGAGCCGCGCCGCACGCGGCGAGACCGCCCGCGATCGCCATCGAGAGGATGATGTTGCGCTTTTCGTTCATCCCGGCGTATTTCGACGCGTTCTTGTTGAAGCCGCAGGCGCGGAGTTCATACCCGAACGTCGTCTTGTTCATCACGACGTAGAGGACGATCGCGATGACCGTCGCGATGAAGATGCTGATATCGAGATACGAACCGCCGAACAGATCGTTGAGACCGAACGACCACGTCGCGACGCCGTTGGTAGCCGTCTTGCGGATGAAGTTGACCTTCGTTTCCGCGTAGTTGATGAAGTTGGAGCCCGTGACCTTGAACACCCATGAAACGACGTTCGCGGCGATCCAGTTCGTCATGATGCAGACGATGACTTCGTTGACGTTGAATTTAGCTTTGAAGAATCCCGGGATAGCGCCCCACAGTACGCCGAGCAGGATGCCGGCGAGCAGCGCGAGTATCCAGACGATAACCGCGGGAACGACGGTCGTAGGGATCGAGAGCGCCACGACGAGGGAGCCCATCGCGCCCATCAGATACTGACCCGGCGCGCCGATGTTGAACAGACCCGTCTTGAACGCGAGAGCGACGGACAGACCCGTCATTATGAGCGGGGTCGCCTGGAACAGCATATTGCCGAACTGGAACAGCGCGTCGTGGAAGCTGCCCGCCGAGAACGGACCCGCAAGCACCGTGAAAATACCCGAGACCGCCTGGGAGAACGGGATGTTTTCGTTAAACATTGCAAGGCAGACGAGGACGATGAATCCGACGAGAAGACCGCCGACGATACAAATGAGCGACGCTATTACCGATCTGACGCCTTCTTTTGCGAAGATGCCTTTTCTCTCTTCTTTCATTCCGTCTCGCCTCCTTCCCCGCCGTTCTGCCGTTTGGCGCCCGCCATATAAAGGCCGAGTTCCTGAACGGTCGTGGCCTTCGGATCGAACTCGCCGACTATCTCGCCCTCGTACATGACGAGGATCCTGTCGGAGAGGTTCATGACCTCCTCAAGCTCAAGCGAGACGAGAAGGACCGCGCTTCCCGAGTCGCGCGACGCCACGATCTGCTCGTGGACGAATTCGATAGCGCCGACGTCGAGTCCGCGCGTAGGCTGTACCGCGATCAGAAGATCGTGTTCGCGGTCAAGCTCGCGGGCGATGATCGCCTTCTGCTGGTTGCCGCCGGACATTCCGCGCGCGGGAGTGAGCGGACCCTGACCGGACCTGACGTCGTATTTGTCGATAAGTCCCTCGGCGTATTTTCTCACCTCGTCGAACTTAATGAAGCCGCCGTGCTGAAAACGCGGCTCGAAATAGCGCTGCAGGACCATATTCTGCTCGAGCGTGTAGTCGAGGATCAGTCCGTGCTTGTGTCTGTCCTCGGGGATGTGAGAGACGCCGTGAGTGTTTTTATATCTGATGCTCCTCTTCGTTACGTCCTCGCCGTTGAGGACGATGCGCGACCCGGGCTCGCATTTCTCGAGGCCGGAGATCGCGCCGACGAACTCGCTCTGTCCGTTGCCGTCGATACCGGCGATACAGACGATCTCTCCCGCACGGACATGGAAGGATACGTTCTTTACCGCATCGTTCTTGTGGGTTTTTGACGCAACTGTCAGATTCTCCACGGAAAGGATGTCTTCCCCGGGCGTCTTCTCCTGCTTTTCCACGTGGAAGTTCACATTCCGGCCCACCATCATGGCGGAGAGCTCCTCCACCGTAGTGGACGCGGTATCCACAGTGCCGATGTATTTTCCCTTGCGGAGCACGGTGCAGCGGTCCGCCACCTCCATGATCTCTGCCAGCTTGTGGGAGATGAAAAGGATGCTCTTGCCTTCCGCCGCCAGGTTCTTCATGATGTGCATGAGCTCCGAGATCTCCTGGGGTGTCAGGACTGCGGTGGGCTCGTCAAAGATCAGGATCTCATTGTCCCGGTACAGCATCTTCAGGATCTCGGTGCGCTGCTGCATTCCTACGGTGATATCCTCGATCAGGGCGTCGGGATCGATCTGCAGATTGTATTTTTCGGAGAGGGCCATGACCTTGCGACGGGCCTCCTCCTTGCGCAGGAATCCCGCTTTGCAGGGCTCCACTCCCAGGATGATATTGTCCAGGACGGAGAAACACTCCACCAGTTTGAAATGCTGGTGCACCATGCCGATGCCAAGGGCGTTGGCATCCCCGGGATCTTTGATGACGATCTTCTTTCCGTCCTTGCGGATCTCGCCCTCCTCGGGCTGGTAGAGGCCGAAGAGCACGCTCATCAGCGTGGATTTGCCGGCGCCGTTCTCGCCCAACAGGGCATGAATCTCGCCCTTGCGGAGCTGCAGAGTGATGTGGTCGTTGGCCACGATCCCCGGGAACCGCTTTACGATATCCACCATTTCGATTGCATAGGGTTGTTCCATAGTTTTCTCCGATGGGATCCGAGGATCCTAAGCTACTCATAGTCCATTTTATTTTACTACTTTTCAAGGCATAATAAAAGACCTCACCGGGTGCACCGATGAGGTCTTTTCTCAATTTTTCGAAGTTTCGGAAACGATTACTTCAGGTTGCCCAGATCGTTCACAACCGCGTTGGTGGTAGCGGGCATAGCGGAAATGTCGTTGGAAACCTTGACAGATCCGGAGTAGATAGCGGAAACCAGTGCCTTGTAGTCATCCTGGGTGAAGGAATCGGACCACTGGGTGCTGTCCATGGGGATCTGCACGTAGTTTGCGGTGGGATCGTCGCCGGAGACCATGCCCAGGGTGGTGATATTGCCTGCGTACTTGGACCAGTTGCCGTTCACGATGACATCGGTCAGAGTATCGTAGGTGGTGGGATACAGACCCTTCATAGCGGAAGTAACGGTCATACCCTCGCCGTGCTTGCTGTCGATGATGGCCTTCTGGTCAACGTCAACGCCGATGACCTTGCCGCCGACCTTGGCTGCTGCCTCGGCTGCGGAAGAGTAAATGCCGCCGCCGCAAGCGAAGACGACCTCGGTGCCTGCACCGTACCAGGTGTCCATAGCAGCGGTGATATCAGCATCGCCGTAGAACTGGTTGCCATATGCATAGTTGATGTTTACGGTCTTGCCCAGCTCTGCAGCTGCGTCATCTGCGCCCTGCACGAAGCCGAAACCATAGCGGATCACGGCAGGAACAGCCATGCCGCCCAGGAAGCCCAGCTCAGTGTAGCCCAGCTTCACTGCTGCGTAGCCTGCCATGTAACCGGAGAGCTCCTCCTGGTAAACCGCACAGTAGACATTGTCCATGTAGCAGTAATCGGTCAGCGTCCAGTTAGCCGGATTGTAGTCATAGCTCTCGCCCTTTGCGGCAACACCTGCCTCCAGGATGTCGCCTGCTGCCACATCCAGAGCGATGAACTTCACATCCTTGTAGGTTTCGGAAACCTCTACCAGAGTGCCGCCGAAAGCGTAACCGGGCATCACGATGACATTATAGCCTGCGTCGATGGCCTGCTCTACGGAAGCAACACGCTCAGCGGTGGAGTCACCGGTGGGCTTGTAGTAGTTGAACGAAATGCCGTTGGCCTCTGCAAATGCCTTGCATGCCTCATAGGTGGTCTGGTTGAAAGACTGGTCGGTGATATCTCCGTAATCGGTGATCATGGCGATGCTGTACTCGGAACCGGTCTGGGTGCTGTCTGCAGCGGTAGTTTCGGTGCTGTCTGCAGCGGGTGCACTGGTGTCTGCGGAAGCGCCGCAGCCTGCCAGCATGGTAACAGCCATGGCTGCTGCCATTACGATGCTCATAATCTTCTTCTTCATAATAAAATCCTCTCCTTGTGCCCTGCTATTTGCTCCGGATTGCGCCCCTCCGGAGGGTGCCGGCCACTCGGCACATCATAGCAGATTTATCTCCTTCTGGCAAGAAATGTCCTCCCCCAAAACCATTTCAAATGCATTCCTGCCAATCAGGACACTGTACTCGCCCTCCGCTACCCGGAAACCGTGAATGCCGGTATCCCAGTAAGCAAAATCCGAGGGACTTAAGGTGAAGGAAACGGTCTCCTCCTGCCCGGGCTCCAGATACACCTTGTCGAAGGCCCGGAGCTCTCTGACGGGACGTTTGATCTCTCCGCCCTTCGGTGCCACATAGAGCTGCACCACCTCCCGGCCGGGAACTTTTCCGATGTTTTTCACATGGACACTGACGCGGACGGTGCCTTTCTCCTCCAGCTCCTTCGTATCCGTCCGCAGATCGGTGTAGACAAAGGTCGTATAGGAAAGTCCGTAACCGAAGGGGAACAGTACGGGCATCTTTTTGGTGGCATAGTAGCGGTAGCCGATGTAGATCCCTTCCTGGTAGGGAACGCTGTCTCCCTCTCCCGGGAAGAACAGGAAGCAAGGGGTATCCTCGATCTTCATGGGGAAGGTCTCGGGGAGCCGTCCGCAGGGATTTGCCCTGCCGAAAAGCAGGTTTGCGGTAGCTTCCCCCACGGTCTCACCGCCCAGGTACATCTCCAGCACTGCCTTTACATTACGGATCCAGGGCATGGTCACGGGGCTGCCGTTGCTCAGGACCACCACCGTATTGGGCTGGGCTGCCGCCACCGCCTCGATGAGGGCATTGTGGCTGGGAGGCAGGTCGAGACCCTTACGATCCTCACCCTCGGACTCCATCAGCTCCGGAAGCCCGGCAAAAATGACAGCAACGTCAGAAGCTTTCGCAACCTCCACAGCCTCGGCGATGAGCTTCTCATCGGGCTCTAAGGATCTGCGCTCCGCTTCCTTCTGCGCCTCATCCCCTGCCAGGTCGATGCCCACCAGGAGTCTGGGCTTTGCCGCCTCAGGGTACCCTTCCGCGTAGGTGATCGTCGCCAGCTGTTCACAGGCTTCAAAAGCGTTGGACAGCCGGATGGGCGTCACATGAGAGCTTCCGCCGCCCTGGTATCTGGGCTCCTTTGCGAAGCCTCCGATAAAGGCAACCTTCGATCCCTCCTGCAGCGGAAGGATCCGGTCCTTATTTTTCAAAAGCACGGCGGACTGCTCCACGGCCTCCCGCATCACAGTGCGCTCCGCATCGTAATCCGGGGTAACACCCTCTCTGTGGGCCTCCAGTCCGTCAAAGACCATCTTCAGGATCTGCTCACAGGCGGTATCCAGGTCCTTTTCTTCCAGGATCCCGGCCTTCACCGCATTGGAGACTTCATGGTCCGTCTCATTCACACCGGGCATGGTCAGGGCGGTACCTGCCGCAACAGCCGCAGTCCTGTCGTGGGTGGCGCCCCAGTCGCTGATGACGCAGCCTTCATAGCCCCACTCGTCCCGGAGGACATCCTTCATAAAGTACTTATTGGCGGTGGCATAGGTGCCGTTGATACGGTTGTAGGAAGACATGACCGCCATGGGCTTCGCGTCCTTCACGATGGACTCGAAAGCCTTCATATAGATCTCTCGCAGGGTCCGCTCATCCACCTCCGAGGAGGAAGTAAAACGGCGGGTCTCCTGGGAATTGGCCAGATAGTGCTTGACGCAGGCGCCCACGCCCTGACTCTGGATCCCCTTGATATAGGCGCCGCCCAGCACTCCCGCCAGACAGGGGTCCTCGGACAGGTACTCGAAATTCCGTCCGCACAGGGGACTGCGCTTCATATTGACACCGGGGCCCAGGATCAGATGCACGTTACGGAACTGCGCCTCCCGGCCCAGCTCTGTACCGATCCGGTAGAGGAGATCCCTGTCAAAGGAGGCTGCCATGGCGCACTCCGCAGGGAGACTGACGGCGGGAAGGCTGTCGTTGATGTCCTTCACCTCCTGATAATTCTCCTGCTTTCGCAGTCCGTGAGGGCCGTCACTCATCCACATGGAGGCGATGCCGAGACGCTCCACGGCCTTGGTCATCCAGGGGCCTTCCCCGGAGGTCAGGGCCGCCTTCTCCTCCAGCGTCATTTGCGCTACCAACTCTTTGATCTTTGCTTCTGTCATGAAATCTTTCCGTCTCCAGTCCGTTTTAGTTCTTATTGTCCGCCATGGTGAATGCCACGCCCTTTTCCTTTTCCGCTACGCGGAAGTTCGCGGCTTCCTCAGGCGGCAGGGGCTTGCTGAAATAGAAGCCCTGAATGGCGTCTGCACCGAAATCCTTCAGTCTGGCGTACTGCCATGCGTTCTCCACGCCCTCCACGATCATGGTCTTGTTCAGGTCGTGCGCCAGCACCACGATGTCGCGGATAAAGGCGTCCTTGCCCTCCTCCAGATAAGCCAGCACCAGAGAGCGGTCCAGCTTCAGCACATCCACGGGGATGTAGGTCAGATAGCTCAGGGAGGAATACCCGGTACCGAAATCGTCCATCAGCAGCTTGATACCCATATCCTGGAACTGCTTGAAGAGGCGCTCTGCCTGGATGCTGTTGTCCATATAGAGGCCCTCGGTGATCTCGATCTCGATGTATTTTGCTTCGATCCGGAATTTCTCCAGGGTATCCTTCAGAAAATCAGGATAGGAGGTGTCATTGATCTGGTTGGAGGAATAGTTGATGGAGACAGGCTTCAGCTCGATGCCCGCATCTCTCCACTCCGCCAGCTGTCTTATGGTCATCTCGGTGGTCAGGCGGCCGATCTGGCTGATGAGTCCGCTCTGTTCCGCCACGGGAATGAACTCGCCGGGAGAAACCGACTGGTCCTTCAGGCGAAGCAGCGCTTCGTAGCCCACCAACTCCATGGTATTCACGTCAATCTTGGGCTGGTAGACCATGAAGAAACCTTCGCTCTCGATGGCGTTCACCAGCTTGGAGCGGATCTGTCCGGTATTGCGCACCTTCGCCTGCAGCTCATCCTCGAAGAAGGCGTCGGTATTCTTGCCCCGCTCCTTGGCATCCTGCAGAGCCAGGTCCGCCTCCACCATCAGGGTGGCCACATCCACATTGTAATCCGCGTTCACCACGCCGATACTGACGGTGGTCCGCATCTCCTCCAGACCGATGAGCATGGGGGTCTTGAAGAGGTCGTGGATGTCCTCCAGCTCCCGGCTGTCCGCATGGAGGTATCTGTCGGGAACGATGACCAGGAACTCGTCGCCGCTGTAGCGGGCAAAGAAGAAGGAATTCCGCTCGCAGTACTCCTCCAGAATGCGGGATACGAACTTCAGATAATCGTCACCGACTCTGTGTCCGTAGTTGTCATTGATCATTTTGAAATTGTCGAGACCGATGCGCAGCACGGAATGGATCTGCTCCGCTGCGATCCGCACCCGCAGGATCTCCTCTGCCACCCGGCTGTTGTAGATGCCCAGCAGCAGATCGTGCTCTGCCTTGTAGATCAGCTCGTCCTCCACGGTGTGGAGCTTGCGGTTCACCCGCTTCAGCATCATATAGTTGATGACCACTGCAAGGAGGATCATCATCACACCCACCAGCAGGATGATCACGGGGATCAGCACACCGCGGTAGGATGCCCAGAAATCCTCCGGCTTGTTGATGATCTCCGCGTTGGCAGGCAGGAGATCCGTGTTGAGACCAAAGTGATTCATCACCTCGAAATCAAAGGATACGATGCCCGGCGTGTCATAATCCAGGGGGATATCGGCGATCTCTTTCCTGCCGTAGAGCACATCACTCATGACCTGACCGGCCATCTTGCACTGGCCGGGGAAGTTCATCTGGGTACCGCCGGCGATGCCCAGTCCCTCGCCGCCCATATAATTGCGGAACACGGGGATCAGTGCGTGATCCACGATAAAACGGGAGCTCTCGGGGATGGTGTACTGGTTGCCGTCCAGATCCTCGAATGCGGTAAGATACATGAGGATGCAGTCACTGCCCAGGGACTCCAGGAGCTGCCCGAAGGCCTCTCTCGTGTAATTGGAGGTGTTGATCCCCATGAACTGGTAACCGGGGAATTCCTCCTGATAACTGAAGAAGGTCACGGCATCGCCCTTGCCGGTGACGGTATTGTCATAAATGCCGACGATCTTGTTGGCCTGCGGCATGAGCTTTCCGGCCAGAAGGAAGGTCTCATCCAGATAGGTCTCCTCGGTAAAACCCGTCATGAGAGGATTCTTCACCGCCTCCTCCGCCAGGGAGATGTTGTTGATGCCGTAATATACGACGGGAAGCCCATGGAAGAGCTCCTCCTGGTGCTGCATGACAAAGGTCAGAGCCGCATCGTCTCCGGTGATGACACCGTCGTAATGCTTGTTGCTGTTCTCCAGCCTGTCCTTGAAAAATTCGTAGAATTTGTCGATCTCTTCCTGGCTGCCGTAGTTCTTGGTATCCATGTAGATCACATCATAGCTGATGTTGTTGGCATACAGGCCCGCTTTGATACCGCTCTCCTGGGCGGGATAGGAGATATGGGTGGGGGAATAGGAATCCAGGAACAGGACCTTGTAGGTAGGCGTATCCGGCTCAATGGGATTCCCGGTGACGATCTGGGCAGCGGACTGCTTCACGAAGGTCCGGACGAATAAAAAAACAGCCAAACAAATGCAGACAACGCCTGCAATGTTCAGCAAATTTCTGACAATAATCCCGTTTCTTCTGGTCATCATGTAATGTCTGTACCCCTGTTCCTAGTAGTATGGCATACCCTCTTTACTTATACCATAAACAACGGCATTTCTCCACAGGAAATAATGAAGATGGTGGAAAAAGCGGAAAACAGGGGATCGATGCACTCAAAAAGCGGGGGATCCCGCAGGATCCCCCGTCTCGAGAAAAAAGTCATATTTTTGCGGAAACCCGCAGTTTTGATTTTGTTACCTTACTGCAGCTCATAGGTTGCCAGCAGATTGGTGAACTCCTGAGAAATGGTAAATCCGTATACCACATCCGCTCTGGTGTTGGCCTCGTCTGCCAGGTACTCGATCCAGCCTGCCACTTCGTCCGCTGCGGGCGCTCTGCCCAGGATTGCAAGGTAGCAGTCGGTAATGAACTCAGCATCGGTCTTGTTCAGGTTCGTGTACTCGGGAGAACCGAAGAAGTTTGCGGGGATGTCTCTGGGGCTCAGGCCTTCCAGCATCACCTTGTCCGCCCAGCCGTAGAAGCCTTTCTTCTCGGACTCACGTCCCAGGACCACTTCGTACATACGCTCCACGAATGCTCTCAACCCTCTGGCGATCACGGTGCCATCGCTGTACATGCCACCTGCATCCAGTCCCAGGTCCTCAAAATTCGCCTGTGCCTCGGGGCTGTTGACAAAACTTGCCAGGAGCTGTGGAATCGTCAGTTCGCCGGCATCCAGCTTTGCAACCCATGCCGCAACCTCTCCTTCGGCAGGATCTCTCAGCAGGATCACCTGGTACATCATCGTAACCAGCTCGGTTCCGGTCATGCCCTTGTCCAATACCTCGGGACTCAGGAAGAAGCCCTCCAGGATGTTGGCAACACTCAGGGAATGATCATTCAGACCTTCGACCCAGCCATCCAGGCCTTCCGCATCGGGAACACGGCCCAGGATTTCATCGTAAAGCAGCTCCACGTAGAGCAGGTTTCCGCCTACCAGGACTGCATCTCCCAGGGTCTCGCCGCCGTTATAATTTGCAGCCTTAACAACATATGAATCCGCGCTCAGAGGGAAGCCTTCGGCACTGAAGGTACCGTCTGCATTTACAGCAGTGGTCTGGAATGCCAACAGCTCATCCTCTCCGGCGGTAACCGCGATGGCTACTGCCAGGACGCCTGCCTTAGCGGTACCGGTCACTTTCAGGTTGCCGTCTGCACCCACCAGGGTCAGCTCGGTGATGTCGCCGTCTCCCTCGACAGTGGAAATCACCTTCTCCTGAGGAGAAGCCTGCGAAGCGCGCGCGGAATCGGGAACGGGCAGATCCTCCTCCACACGGTAGCTGTCATAATCATCGTAATAGGTGATAGTATAGCCCACACCTGCACCGGAACCGCCGAAGGTTCCTGCGTAAGCCTCACTGTCCGCACCGGTGAAGGTAGCAGTAAAGTTCACAGCCTTCAGATCCGCAAGAGTAGCATCCTCCGCATCCACAATGTACTGGGAAGAACTAAGGTGTGCTCCGGCATATGCCGTGTATGCGTCAAGCAATCTGATGTTCTGTCCGTCGGGGACATCCGCATCGTACTCTGCAGGCTCCAGGGTAGCGGTCACCACGGAACCGTCCGCATAGGTGAGAGCGGCCACCATTTCGAAGTCTTCGTAGCCGTAGTCGTCGGGATAGGTCAGGGTCGCACGAAGCTCTCTGTTGGCCTTACGACCGCCCTGCTGATCCTGGTTCTCTACGTAAGTATCCAGGAAATATCTGTGTACCAGGACATAACCGGTCTGACCGTCGGAGGTGCTTACAGCCAAAACCACATGGTCAAAATAGTTGGAGTTAAAGGTTACGGTAAATGCACCGTTTTCCTCACTCACGGTCACTGCACCGGGAGTTACATCCAGTGCGGTAACGGAAGTCAGAGTCCCGGTGGTATAAGGAGTCTTGGTAAAGTGCAGCTCGGACTCTGCGATGTAGGTATCGATCATCTCCCAGTCCGTGGAGGTGGTGCCGCTCAGATCTCTGGACAGGGAATTGAAGGTGGGATCCCAACGCAGAGGGATATAACCGTAACCGTCCTCGCTCTCGCTGAAAGCGATACCCCATGCAGCGTCATTGTAGATGGTTGCACGGAAGTTTCTGTCAGCGTTGGTGCAGAAGGTATTCCTTCCGCTGACCGCACCGGTAGGATCCAGCTGGATGCCTCTGTCCATCTCACCGTCACCGAAAATGAATTCCTCATTCAGCTTTGCAGGATCGGGCGTACCCGCAGTGGCGCCGTCCAGATCTGCTGCCAGTACCCAGTTGTAGGTGTCATATCCGCCGATGGTAAAGTCAGCGTCATTGCCGCTCTGGTCAGTTACGTCCGCTTCTGCGAAATAGTTTACGGGAACGGAGCCGTCCGTGCCGCGCTGATATTCCAGATCGGAGAAATAGTGATAACAAACATCATCACCGCTCATCCAGACCAGATATGCAGTTCCGTCAAAGTTTCCGGGCTGAGGGCCGGGGCCGGGCTGGTCGCCGCCGTCGCCGCCACCGTTACCGGGGTTGTAAGAAACCTCACAGTTGATGAAGGTTCCGTTGGTGGAATCAATCAGATCCTGAAGGGTGGTGGTGTAGTAGAACGCTATATCATATTCACCGGGAGTCAGTTGTACCTGCTGCCCGTTGATGAAAAGGGAAACACCCTCCGTGATCTTCGTCTGATAATTCGAATTAGTGAAGAAAATGAAATTGAATCTTACTTCACTGGTATCATCAATCCCAGCGGTTGTGTATTGAGAAAGATCCGCATCCAGCGCGCCAACATCGTAAAACTGCACATTCCCCTGAGATGCAGTGGGGATTCTGTTAAAATATGCGTATGCGCCGCCGCTTCCCTCCGCAGGGGCGATGGAGATGCCCACTTCCGCAACGCCGATGACGGAAGCATCGGGGAATCCATTGGCAAATCCGAATCCCAGGTGATACCGCTGATAATCATCGTTGTTCACGATGGCCTGCGCTCTCATGGGCGCAGCACCGATGCAGCCGATGATCATCGCCAGGCTCAGCAATGCGCTCAGCCACTTTCCTTTCCTAAAAAATCCCATTCTTTTCATCCCTCCTTGTTTTCCGAACAAAAATCCAGTACCTCTGTCTCAACCCGCCTCCTTACCACTTGAGGCATTTTGGGAAAGCCGTACCGGAACTGCCGGATCATTTTACGGTATCTTGAATTATACTCAAAGTTGTCTGACACTTCCACAAAACGCGCGAGATTTAAGAAAAATTTCCCATTTGGAAACCAAATGTTCAGAACGGGTTTTCGGAAACGCATTCCGTCGAGGAGTATTCTCAATACCTGCGGAAAGTCTTTCCCCAAACACGAGCATTTTGTGTTATATTGATGGTTAGTGAAAAACCTTAAGGAAAGGAACCTGCCATGCCTGTCAAGATCAATAATTTCATGGGAAAATTCGGCTGGAACGCGAGGAAGTATTTTCCGAACCTGGCCAGCAACGCTTACCTGAAGCTGCAGTTCATCACCCGCAGCCGCTCCCAGAAAAAATATGTGGATTACTTCATGAACAGCCCGGAGATCCCGCAGCCCAACGTAGTGAATATCGAGACCGTGAACCGCTGCAACTCCACCTGTGCTTTCTGTACCGCCAATATCCACGCGGAGAAGCGCCCCTACATGGAGATCCCGGAGGAGCTGTACCACTCCATCATCGACCAGCTCTCAGACTGGGGCTATAAGGGGCATCTGACCCTCTACGGCAACAACGAGCCCTGGCTGGACAAGCGCATCGTGGAATTCCACAAATACGCCCGGGAAAAGCTCCCGGAGAGCTTTATCTTCATGTCCACCAACGGACTGCTCCTGAACCTGGAGCGTCTGAATGCCATCAAGCCCTACATCAACCAGCTCATCATCAACAATTACGCCAACGAGATGAAGCTCCATCCGAATCTGGAGAAGCTGGTGGCCTATGTGAAGGAACATCCCGATGAGTATGCGGACCTGGACATCCAGATCCAGATGCGCTACCTCCAGGAGGTGCTGACCAACCGCGCCGGCAGCGCACCCAATAAGGCTGCCACGGAAAAGGTGATCCGGGAGACCTGCCTGCTGCCCTTCACGGATATGTGGATCATGCCCAATGGCAAAATGGGGCTGTGCTGCTGTGACAATTTCGAGGTCACGGACATGGCGGATCTGACGAAGGTATCCCTGAAGGAAGGCTGGGCCAGCCCGAAATTCATGGAGATCCGCAAGAAGATCGCGGAAGGCCGCCAGGAATATCCCTTCTGTAAGCACTGCGACTTTATCGATGCCGGCTTCCGCATGCAGATCGTCAATGCGATCCTGGCAGGAGATCAGGACGCCGCGCACCACCTGGGCGGCGAGGAAAAGAACAAGCTCCGCAGAAAATAAGCCATGCTTTTTAATTCCGTCTTTTTCATCACAATCTTTTTGCCGATGGCTGTCCTCGGCTTCTATCTGCTGCAACGCCTCAGGAGTCCGCTCCCGGGGCGTGTATTTCTGACGCTGATGTCACTGTGGTTCTACGGGTATTACAACCCGAAGTACCTGGCGGTGCTCCTGGGCAGCCTCCTGTTTAATCATCTGATGAGCCTTCTGGCAAAGCGCGGGAAGGGCCTGCGGCTGCTGGAGCTCATCGGCGTTGCAGGCAATCTCCTGCTCCTCTTTGTGTTCAAATACTTCGGTTTTTTCCTGGAAAATGTGAATTACCTGCTCCATGCGGACATCACGGTGGAGCGCATCGCCCTGCCCCTGGGCATCAGCTTTTTTACCTTCCAGCAGATCTCCTTCATCGTAGATCGCTGCAGGAGGAAGGCGGATTACTACAGCTTCACGGACTATGCCTGCTTCGTGACCTTCTTCCCGCAGCTCATCGCAGGTCCCATCGTGCTGCACTCGGAATTCCTGCCGCAGCTCACGGCGCGGGAGAACCGCAGACCGGATGCGGAGAAGGTCTACCGCGGCCTGGCCCTCTTTACTCTGGG
>JAILAF010000136.1 GCA_024681775.1 Lachnospiraceae bacterium | reverse complement strand
TAGCTCTCGTCCGAGGACCAGAGGATGGGGTGGTCGCAGGCTTGGGTCCGGAACTCCACCTGCCGAAGGCGCTTGTGGGCACCTGTGGCCGCCTCCCGGATGGTTTTGGCAAAAAGCTCCGGATCCATGAAGTGGGAGCAGGAACAGGTGCAGAGGAACCCGCCGTTTTTCACCAGCTTCAGACCCCGGACATTGATCTCCCGATATCCCTTGACCGCGTTTTTGATCGACGCCCGGGACTTGGTGAAGGCAGGGGGATCCAGGATCACGATGTCGTATTTTTCCCCGGCACGCTCCAGCTCCGGCAGGAGGTCAAAGACATCACGGCATTCGAAGGAGACGATGTCCTGCAGCCCGTTCAGCACCGCATTTTCCCGGGCCTGTGCGATGGCCACATCGGAGGCATCTACCGCCAGCACCTCCCGGGCGCCGGCGTAAGCTGCATTCAGCGCGAAGGATCCGGTGTGGGTGAAGCAATCCAGCACCCGCGCCCCCTTGGCGATGCGCTGCACCGCTGCGCGGTTGTATTTCTGATCCAGGAAAAATCCGGTCTTCTGGCCGTCTTCCACATCCACCATGTAATGGACGCCGTTCTCTATGATCTCCACCTTGGTATCGAAAGGTTCGCCGATAAGGCCCTTGTACCGCTCCAGGCCCTCCTTCTCCCGGACCTTGGCATCGCTTCTTTCATAGACCCCGCGGATGGAGATCCCGTCCTCGGAGAGGACCTTCTTAACCGCATTCACGATGGTCTCCTTGTGCAGGTCGATGCCCAGGGTCTCGGACTCCACCACCAGCACGTCGCTGTACTTATCCACCACGATCCCCGGCAGGAAATCCGCCTCTGAGAAAATAAGTCTGCAGGAGGAGGTGTCGCAGGTCCGCTTCCGGTACTCCCAGGCATCCCGCACCCGCTGTTCAAAGAAGGCGTCGTCGATCTGCGTCCCCTTCTTCCGGGACAGGAGCCGCACCCGGATCTTGGAATGCTCGTTGATGTATCCGTATCCCAGGAAGTATCCGTCAAAATCCAGGATCTCCACGATATCGCCGTTTTGATAGTCGCCTTCACAGGAAGCGATCTCGTTGTCAAAGACCCAGGCACCGCCCCCTTTTAAGATGTTCCCTTTTCCCTTTTGTAAGATCACTGCTGCCATATTCTTCTCCTTGACAATGCACCCTGTTTTACCTATAATTCTAGTGTTGTTCAGACATAGCGGGGCGTGGCTCAGCTTGGTAGAGCGCCACGTTCGGGACGTGGAGGTCGCGTGTTCGAATCACGTCGCCCCGACAACAATTAGAAGCCCTTCGCGAAAGAGCCCTGGCTCTGAGCGAGTAGGGCTTCTTTTTGTTGTCGGGGCGCATCGCAACCCCTACACTCAATTATATAAAAGAATAATTCTCTTATCCACCGCTTCCTGTCCGATTCCCGCAAAATAGTTCTATTGTTTTCCCCCCGCTTATCTAGTAAAATATTCCCACACGGCACTCTACTACCGGAACGCAAGCAGCAAAATATGGAGGGTACGCTATGAAGGTTCGAAAATTGGGGATTTCCGTCAAACTCATGGCGGCAGTGATAGGACTTTTACTGGTATCGGATCTTGTGATCGGTTGCGTGGTCTACAGCAAGTGTAAGGATGCCCTGGTTTCGCAGATCAAGGCAAGCGCCATGAACACGGCGCAGTGTGTCGCCGCTTCCCTGGACGGGGACGCCCTTTGCACGATCCAAAGCGAGGAGGCCATGGAAACGGAGACTTTTGCGGAGATCTACGATCTCCTGACGGTCTTTCTGGAGAACAGCGGTGTGGAGTATGTATACACCGTGGGAAAAAACGATGCGGGGACCGTAGTCTTCCTGGTTGACTCCGATCCCGAGGAGCCCGGACTTCCGGGAGAGGATTTCGAGAGTGAGGACCCCGAGATCGCCCAGGCCTTCGCAGGACAGACAGCGGTAAACGACAGGCCCTACACGGATGAGTGGGGCACCCACATCAGCGCTTACAGCCCCGTCTACGGCAGCGACGGTAAGGTCAAGGCCCTGGCTACGGTGGACCTGTCGGTGGATTGGGTGAACGAGCAGACCGGTTCCATCGCAAGGATCATTTTCCTGATCTGCCTGGTGGTGCTCATCGTCGGCGTCGCGCTGCTGGCTGTGATCAGTCTCGCCGTCCGGAGACAGTTCGTAAAGCTGAATGATAAGGTTGTAGAGCTCGCGGAGGGTGGCGGCGATCTGACAAAACAGATCGACATCTACACCGGTGATGAGTTCGAGACCATCGGTTCCAACGTGAACCGCCTGCTGGAGTACATCCGCGGCATGCTGGTGAACATCTCCGGCCAGACCGCGGCGCTGCTGGAATCCTCCAGGGAGATCACCGCAGATCTCGGAGAGACGCAGCTGGATGCGGAAAATGTAACGGAGCGCATGGAGCGCCTGTCCGTTTCCATGGGAGAATCCGCCTCCACCATTTCCGATATCACAAACCTCATCGCAGGGATCGTGGATGCCTTCCATGAGATGGAAGGCGAGATCAGTGAAGGCACCGATTTTTCCAAAAAGATCCGGGATGACGCGAAGGACACCGGCACGCAGGCCGTGAAGGAAAAAGACGGCGTGGCATCCCGCCTGGAGAAGATGCAGCAGGCCGTGAACGACAAGATCGAGCGTTCCAAAGCAGCTCACCGTATTGAAGAACTCACCGCAGGCATCATCGGCATCTCCAGTCAGACGAACCTGCTGTCCCTGAACGCTTCCATCGAGGCAGCCAGAGCCGGAGAGGCCGGGCGCGGATTTGCGGTGGTGGCAGAGGAGATCGGCTCTCTGGCCAAGGATTCCGCAGCCATCGCATCCCAGATCCAGGAGGTTTCCGGCGCCGTCATTTCCGCCGTGGAAGAGCTGGCCAATGAAACCACGGAGCTCCTCTCCTTTGCGGATGAGATCGCAAAAAGCGGCTACGGCAACCTGGTGGATACCAGCCATGAGTACCGCGAGAGCGCGGACCGCATGAGCGAAATGATGGAGCGCTTCTCCCTGCTCTGCTCTCAGATGCGGAAGGACATCGATGAGATCTCCACCCACATCAGTGACGTGAACACCTCGGTCTGCGACGCAGCGGAGGGTGTGAGCGAAGCAACGGAGAAAACCCTGGATATGAGCGAGCATCTGGGCAAGATCGGGGAGGAGGCGCAGTCCAGCAGATCCACCACGGACGAGCTCTTCTCAGAGGTCGGAAAGTTTAAGCTCAGCTGACAGACAAACGCAAAAAAGAAGTCCCGGACCGGGGCTTCTTTTTTTGCGCCTTGCTTTGGAAAGAAGGATGTTTATCCGATGAGGCTCTCGATCATGGCAAAGAGTTTGTCGGGGGTGGCGGGCTTTAACATATATCCTGCGGGCTTCAGCGCCAGGATCTCCATGATCTTTTCCCTCTCGTTGACTGCCGTCAGGAACACCACGGGGATCTGGGACAGGATATCGTCATACCGGATGTGGGACAGCACCTCCCGTCCGTTCATTCCGGGCATCTCATAGTCCAGGAAGACCATGGCGGGGAGATTGGATTCCATGAGCTGCAGGCCCTTGGAGCCGTTGGGCGCGATGAGCACGCGGTATCTGGTCTCCAGCACGCTCTTCATGGTACGGAGCAGCGCGGCGTTATCGTCAATGATCAGAATGGTCCGCTTTCCGCCGGCAGGCGTAGCGGCGGCGGGAGCGGCAGCGCGGGCAGGGGCGGCTGCGGCTGCGGGTGCTGCTGCAGCGGCAGGAGCGGCGCTTTCCGGCTCATCACTTTGCAGATATTTGCGCAGGATGGGTCTGGCCTGTTCCCAGCGGAAGGGTAATTCTATCAGGTCCATATCCTTTTCCATGGCGGAGCTGACGGGCGCCTTGTCCTCGGGCGCTCCCATGATCACTGCGGAATAGTTCAGATCGGAGCCGCCGAAAAAGAGCTGCCGGTACCCTTCGATGGTCTCCAGATTGATCCACTCCGCCAGGCCGATGAGCAGGCCGGGATTCAGGATCTTGATGAGGTTTTCCGCATGCACCGTGGATTTTGCTACCTGGACACTGTACTCGGTCTTCAGCTCCTCAATGGCAGCGTTAACTTCCTCATTGGGCTCCCCCACGATCAGGATCATTTTTTTCATAGATTCGTCGCCTTTCTGTATTTCTATGCAAGCATGCTGCGGATCAGTTCATTCACCGCATCTTCATCCAGCGCCGTGACTGCAGCTGCCAGATCGGGAATCCGGGCATCCACGGTATCGCTAAAATGATATCCCTTCATTTTGGCCAGGATTTCATCCGCCGTATCCACATCCATATCCGCCATTGCGGAGGACAGGGAGGTCAGGAAGGTCTCCAGCATCCAGTCTTCCGCCTGTTCCTTCTCGGCGGCATCCGCAGTACCCAGGTCAAAGACGCCGCGCAGCTTTTCCTTGTAGGAATCCCACTCTTCGATAAAGGTGGGATGGAGACTGACAATGCGCTCCAGCTGATGGTCTCTTGCCGCAAACTCCAGCACCTTCGCCATACCGCCCAGCGGGAAGAGTCCCAGGGTATTGGCAGATCCCTTCATGGCATGGACCTGGATCCGGTATGCGTCGTAGGCCTCGTCGGAGCCGGAAGCCAGCAGGTCATCATACTGCCCGGAGAGCTTTCTGCTCTGGGCAGGGAGCAGCTCGTAGAAATCCGCCAGACCGCCTTTCAGCAGATCCATTGCAGGCAGGCGCAGCCATGCCACCTCCCAGTCCAGGCCTTCCACCATGGGCAGGTTGTCGGGCAGCGGGTTGCCGCCTTCCATGGGCTGCTCGGCGTCCTCCGGCAACGGGAACTGCTTGTCCGCCGGCAGGTACTGATGGAGAGCATCCAGGAGCTTTTCGAACAGGATCGGCTTCGACAGGAAGCCGCTAAAGCCTTCGTCCAGGTATTTTTCCTTGGCACCAGCCACGGCGTTTGCCGTCAGTACGTAGATGGGAGTCTCTCTGTTCAGGGAGTCCACATCCTCCCGGATCCGGTGGAAGGCCGCGATACCGTCGATCTCGGGCATCATGTGGTCCATAAAGATCATGTCGAACTTCTCGTCCTTGGCGAACTTGATGGACTCGGCACCGCCGTTTGCCTCCCGGACTTTGATCTGGGTGATCTTCAACAGGGAACGGAACACCCGGAGGTTCATGGTGGAATCGTCCACCACCATGACGGTGCAGTCGGGCGCAATAAAGCCGTTGCTCAGCTTGACGGTCGCGTCCGTGGACTCGGAAACCCGGGCGTTGAAATCGCCGATGGGCTCGTGGTTCACGATTTTCTGCACCACGTCAAAGGAGAACTTGGAACCCTTGCCGTATTCGCTCTCCACCTTCAGCTCGGAATTCATGAGCTTCAGCAGGCTGGTCACGATGCCCAGGCCCAGGCCGGTTCCTTCGATGTAGTGGTTCTTGTGCTTGTCAAAACGCTTGTAGGCGTCGAACAGGTGAGGTATGTTTTCCTTCTTGATGCCGATACCGGTATCCTCCACCTCCACATGGAGAGTGGCGTAGTCGCCGCCGGTGGTGGCACTGATCCGGAACCAGACCGTGCCCTCCTGGGTGTATTTCACCGCGTTGGTCAGCAGGTTGGTGATACACTGCTTGACACGGACGTCATCTCCGTAAAGCATGTAGGGGATCTCGGGATCCACCTCCATCACCAGCTTGAGGTTCTTGGCATCCGCACGGTGATTCACCATGTTGTAGAGGTCATGGATCAGGGAGGCTATCTCATATTCCACCTCCACCAGCTCCATGCTCTCGGACTCGATCTTGGAGAAATCCAGGATCTCATTCACCAGGGACAAAAGCGTCCGGCCTGCGTTGTAGATATCGGAAGCGTACTCCTGCACGTTCTTTTCCCGGCTCTCCCGCAGGATCATCTCGTCCATGCCCAGGACGGAGTTGATGGGGGTCCGGATCTCGTGGGACATCTGGGCCAGGAACCGGGTCTTGGCACGGTTCGCCCGCTCTGCCTCGTCCTTGGCGATGCGGATCTCCTCGTACTGCTTGTTGATGGTGGAGATGGATCCCAGCTTTGCCACGGTCCAGGACAGGAAGAAGACAAAGGCCACCAGCACGGAGTACAGGTACATCTTAAAGAACTGCTGCTCGTAGAACAGAGGTGCCTTGGTCATGGAGAATTCCGCGGTGCGCAGGACCTCTCTGGTGAGCTCATCCAGAATCTCCACGGTGACCGTGTAATTCCCGCTTTTGGGATGTGAGAGCTCCAGCGCTGTGTAGTCCAGCTGGGAGGCGTACTCTTCCATCTGCGTGGGGCCGTCCAGGCTGATATGCAGATACAGGTTGGACGCGGAATAGTCCAGGATCACGGGACGGATCTCCAGATTTTCCACTGAGCCGTCGATCTGGAAAACGCCCTTGGAATCGGGCTTTACAGGATCCTGATCCGTCTTGATCTCCTCCAGCAGAATGGGAGTATCCTCGGAATACTGGTAATGTTCGCTGATATCCAGGGAGTACGGGCCCTCTCTGCCGCAGAAATACAGGGTATTGTCATAGTCGGAATGGTGCGCGTTCTCCAGGGGCGTGTTCTCCAGTCCGCTGTCGCTGTTGATCAGAATGTAGTGGTATCCGGGTTCGTTGGCCACCAGGTCGTCGCCATTGACGATATGGATACCGACGGAGCTGATGACATAGCATTCCCCGTTATCCATGACACAAATGTCATAATTGTTGGAATAGGGGAATTGATCCAACCGGTACACATCTTCCCTGTCATCATAGAAGATGGCGTTACTGGTCAGATAAAAATAGCCGTCTTTGAACTTCCGAATGGCCTTCACGTTCTCGTTGGTCAGGCCGTTGGAAATGTTCAGGATCTTGTAAACGCCGCCTTTTTCCAGCACTACCACGCCGGAATCTGCCGTGGCCACCAGGACACGTCCGGGGGATCCCTGGGCGATGTGATTGATCTTGCTCGTGGTCAGGCCTTCCGCAGGTCCCACCACCTGCTCGGCGATGTCGTTCCGGTAAAAGACAGCCCTGTGCTGGGTGCCGGCCACCAGCGTCCCGTCCGTCAGAACGGTGGCACAGAGGAAGTACTCACCCTCCTCCAACCCGAATCCCTGCAGGTAGGAAATCTCATCCGCTGCGGAGATTTTGGTAAGCCTGTCCTCATCCTCAATGCACAGGTACACATCCCCGGCCTCGTTTCCTGCCATGTTGAGGATATGTTTACCGTCAATCTGAGACAGATAGGGCTTGTTCAGCACTTCTCCGGTCAGTCGGTCCAGCACCACCAGACCATCGGTCTTACCGATGAAGAGATATTTCTCGTTGGGATAAATACAGGTATTGTTGTCCAGTTCCAGGTCTGTCATCCTGCTGTAGTCGCAGAACTGTCCGTGCCCGGATTTGGTCACGCCCTCGGATTCCGATGCCAGCCAGACATTCGCCTGATCATCCATGATGACATCGGTGTAGCCTGCGCCGCCGTAGCGGGAATGCAGTGCGGAGAGCTCGTAAGTGCTGTTAAACAGGAGCTGGCGGTCGCCTGCGATACAGACGTAATTTCCCGACACGTTACTGTGAATGATCTTCTCGATCCGGTCGTATCCGGAGTAGGAGCCGTGGATCATCTGCTTCAGCTCCCCGTCGGTGAATCGGTAGACCACGTATTCCGGCGATTTGCAGGTCACCAGCAGTTCATTGTCATCGCCCCAGCAGCAGGTATAGAACTGCCCCTTGTCGTCGCCGCTCTCCAGGGTCTGTACCACCTTCTCGCCTTTCAGCAGGAAGAGGACGCCATCCTCCGTCACGCCGGCGATATAGCCGTTCGGGGATGCGCTCATGGATCTGGTGCCGATGAGCTCCTCGTTTGCGTAGTAAACGCCCACGATGCCTGCACTGGAAATGTTCACCAGATAGGAATCGGTACCCACGTAGATATTTCCCAGCTTGTCCTGCGTCACCGCATAAATGCTGGCAGACAGGGCGCTCCAGGCCATGTCGTATTGGGTCAGGGACCCGGTGACGGGATTGTAGGACATGAGTCCGTCATCGTTACTGCCGATCCAGAGTCTGCCCATGGAATCGCCATACAGAGCGGATACGGATGCGATCTCGTTCTCGGGATTGAAGTATTCAAACCGCTGTCCGTCGTAACGGTAGAGACCGGAGTCACCGCCCGCCCAGATATAGCCGTCCTTCGTCTGTGCCAGGGCACTGATCTGGGAGGATAGGAGGCCGTCCCGGAAACGGTAATTGGTCTCCGTGCATCTGGCCAGATAGGCGGCGTTTTCCAGCTTCGAAAAAGCGGCTGAGGTAAACAGCGCGGTGCCTTCCTGTGCCAGGATCACCCATCCTGCCAGGAGCAATGCGCCGAAGGCCATGACAGCATTCTGCTTTCCGCGCTTTTCTTTGCCCGCTTTTCCTTTTTTTCCGCTGTCTTTTCCGGAGGTTTCCTTCTGTTTCGTCTTACTGCCGGATCCGGGCTTACCGTTCGCTATTTTGCTTTTTTTCTTACCGCCGAAGATCTTTTTGCCCCGCTTGATCACATGTCTCGTTCCCACCAGGAATACGGTGCTGACGACCTTGTCAGGGAAGTCCACAAACAGCTCCGCAATGAAGGCCACGACGATCATCAGATGCAGACCCGTCCGGTCCAGGATCATCTCCTCCAGGGCGTCGCCCCAGACGTTGCCGGTGTATCCGCCGTAGATGAACATGTTGATGATGGTGCTGAGGGTCACGGGAAAAAAGGTGGCGCGCACGGTGGCCAGACAGTAGTCGTAGGAGGTCCGGTTGATCTTGTTGATGGTGCGACCCACCACATAGCCGATGATCACGGAAACAGGGAGAAACCAGATGGCGGTGTGATCCCAGATGGTCACCACCAGGGTCATGATGGCGCCTGCCGTGGCACCTGCGAAGGGACCCAGTGCGGAAGCGGCATAGAAGCTTCCCACATTGTCAAACCAGATGGGCAGACTAAAATGCTGGGCAAGGACTCTTCCCAGGATGTTCACCGCTGCGCACACCAAAACCAGCAGGAGATTTTTCCTGCTCAGGTTGAACTTGTCTTTTTCGTATCGGTCCCGGATTTTTTCCTTGAGTTGAACCATCCGCTATCCCTCGCTGCCGTTTATATGGTGAAGGCTCTTACCAGGTTGTCTCTGTTTCGGAAGGTGACATGATCCGCTTTTTTCGTCAGGGTGGTGGCTACAGTATCGATCTGCAGCGTGGTGTTGGGGTACACGGACCCAAGGACCGTGATGTAGGAATCCTTGGCCTGGGACAGGGTGGTGCGCATCTCTGTGATCTTCTCGCTGACTTCCACCTTCTGGTCCACGGCTTTGCAGAGCTCGGCAACCATGTCGTCGTAATCGGGGGCGTCGAACTCGGTATGGACCCGCTCTTCGAAGACCTGGATCTTGGTCTCCAGCTCCTCCTTCAGCTTCTGGAGGTCGGACAGCCGGGAGAAAAAGGCGGTATCCACACCCACCTGAATGACGGTGGGAACTTCCACGTCATTTCCTACATTGTTGGACTTGACGAAGCTGAAGCTCCTGGTCCTGCCGCCGATGATGGTGGCTTTCCTTCCCTCCACCACGACGCCGGCTCTGCCGGTGACGTCGGAGTTCAGCAGATAACTGCACTGAACCTGACCCTTGGCAAAAACGCGGCTGCTCTCGATAAATTTCCCCACGATGTCTCCCTCGCAGGTGATCTGGCACTGGTTGCCGCCCACCACGCCGGAGCGCAGGAGGATCCCCTTGTCGGAGGAGAGCTCGGCACTTTCCACGATGCCGGAAATGGTAAGGGTTCCGCCGGCGTGAACGGTCATGCCCGATCGCACGGCGCCCTTGATGATCACGTCACCGCGATAGTCGATATTTCCGGTGGAGAGGTCCACGTCCCCTTTGATCTCAAGGACGTTGCTGATCTCAATCCGGCCGTTCTTGTACTCGATCTTGCCGTCGATGTTGGAAAAATACTCGATGCCGTCCTCACTCATCCGCAGGTTGGCACCCTTGATGGGAGGCAGGTCCTTGCCCTTTTTCGGCATCAGAATCTGACCGGTGACGGTGTAGCCGGCAGTGCCACCGGTAAATTTGTGGTAGACGCAGACCTTCTGATTCTTCTGCACCACCTCAAAGATACACACATCCTTGTAGTCCACGGAGCCGTCGTCGTTCTCCTTGGGGATGACGTTGACCTCGGTGTTGAAGAGGAATTCAAACCACCCGTCCTCGCCATCCACGGGAAGCTTCCCCGTGGCCACAGTGGTAGGTACGCCGTATTTTTCCGTCTCCAGCATGGTCTGAAGAACGTCCTCCTTGATGCCGCTCTTGACGCCCGCATTCTTCAGGATCTCCTTGAGCTCCTTCACCGTATAGGGCATGTCATCGGAACGCTGCTTTAATGCCAGCGTCGCCATCATACCCTCATCGTCGTAACAGATAACATTTCCGTATTGATCTTTCGTCTGCTGCATAAGAGTTCCTCTAGTCTTTCAGCACGTCCTCGATCCTGGCCATCATTTCCTCTTCCTTCAGGCGGAACTTGATCTCCACGCGCCGGCTCGCGTCCATGTCGATCTCAGTGGTGTCGTTGCCGAAAGCATCCTTCACATAGACGGGCGAGCTGTAGGATTTTCCGTTGACGGTCAGCAGTTTTTGCAGTTTCTCGATCTGATCGGCATTCAGGCCGTTCTTTTCATTCAGACAAAAATCCGCCACGGCTTTGGCGCGCTCGTAGGACAGATCCTGGTTGTAGGCGTAGGAGCCGTTGGTATCCGTATGCCCCTCGATGATGATCTCGGAGATCTCGCTCCGGTAGCGGTCCTGAAGCAGCACCGTCAGGTACTTGGGGATCACCTCCGAAAGCTCTGTCTTGCTGGCCTTGGTCAGCTCGGTGCTGTCAAAGCCGAAGAGCACATCCGAGGAGAAGGTGATGGATCCCGTCTGGGCGTTCACTTCCATCTTCGAGTTCTGGAAGGCGCTCTGGAGCTCGCCGATAAGATCCGTCCGGATCCCTACGATGGCCTGGAGTTCGCTCTTGGTGGAAGCCAGCTCGGACTGGGTGTCCGCGATCTGGAGATAGGCGCTGTTCAAGGCGTTCTGGGTCTCCGCGATCTTCTGATAGGCCTCCTGCAGCTGCTCGTCTGTCAGAGCCGCCTGGTCGTAGGCCTGCTGGAGCTCTGCGATGGAGTTTGCCAGGTCCTCATTGTATTGTTCGATCTGGACTCTGGAGTTTTCCAGCTCCAGTCTGGCGTTTTCCAGCTGCTCCTGGGAATTCTGCAGCTGGAGCCTGGTGTTGTCCAGATCCGTTGTTTTCCGTTTGTAGATCGCCAGCGTAATGGCAATGATGATGATGAAGATCAGAAGAAGGGCTGCCATCATGTCCGAGTAGGACTGCCAGAAGCTGTGATCCTGAAACGCTTCCCGTGCCCTTTTTCTAGTTCTCATACAATTTCCTCATCTGTCCGAAGGTGTACAGTTGGTTGCCGATGTCCTCGCAGGTCCGGTCCAGACGCTCTCTCTGGTCCTCGATCTGCCGGGAAAGAGCTGCCTGCTCCTCCTGCACCTGGGTCATGGTCTCCTGGAGTCTCTGGTTTGCCGCCAGCAGCTCGTTGATGGCGGTGGTGAGGATCCGATTGTTCTCGTTGACGCTCTCCTGGGAGATGGTCACATCGGACAGGGCCTGCGACAGTCTGCCGAAGGAAGCGCTGCTGCCCTCGGTCATCTTTTCCAGGAAGCGGTTAACGATCTCCTCCAGTGCTCTGGTCTGGTCCGCGGAAGCGCCCTTCTGCAGATCCAGAAGCTCCTTCAACGCAGACGCCATATTGGCCTGGTAGATCAGCATTGCTGCCGCGTCCGCATCGGAATCCGTCACGGAAGGCTGGGCATACTGACGGAAGGTCTCGATGAAGCTCTCGACCTTTTCGTAAGCGTCCGCCATGATGCTGCGGTAGCACAGATTGAATAACAGGGAGAAAAAGATACCGTATACGGAGGTGTGGAACGCTACCTTCATACCGGAAAGAAGGGGCCCTACATTATCGGAGATGGTAAAGATGTCGTTCCCCTGGAAGGAACCCAGTCCGATGGCG
>JAILAF010000120.1 GCA_024681775.1 Lachnospiraceae bacterium | reverse complement strand
CATGCAGCGCCGCACGCGGGCTCCCCAGCCCCGTCAGCATCCCTGCCAGCATGGTCAGCACCAGCATCCACGCGATCCGAACCTTTCCCATTCCTCTCATACTTCCCTCCTGACAAAACGGTCTTTTTTGTCCGTGTCTTTTTTCTCAGCCTCCGCGCCGTTTCCCGGAAACTCCTGTTCACACGTTTTCATTTTACCATTCAGGCGTCTCGGAAACACCCATTTTTTAATAGATTTTTCAGATTTTGGGAGTAAAAAATCCGGGGCTCAATGAGCCCCGGACATATTGTCTCAGGCTAAGCAGTTGCGCCGGCACAAGCTACGCAACTGAGCTGGCTCAGGCTTATGCCTGCGCCATATTCAGATCGTAATACAGTCCCTTGCGGGCCATGAGCTCCGCGTGGTTCCCACTCTCGGCGATGCCGCCGTCCTCGATGACGAAGATCCGGTCCGCATTGCGGATGGTGGAGAGTCTATGGGCGATGACGAAGGAGGTACGGCCCTGCAGGATCGTAGCGATGCCCTTCTGCACCAGGATCTCCGACTTCGTGTCGATGGAGGAGGTGGCCTCATCCAGGATGAGGATCTTCGGATCCGACAGAATGGTCCGGGCGAAGGCCAGGAGTTGCTTCTGTCCTGCGGAGAGTCCGCCTCCACGCTCCGTGAGCTCGGTGTCGTATCCCTTCTCCAGCTTCATGATGAAGTCGTGGGCGTTCACCTTTTTGCATGCCTCCTCGATCTCCTCATCGGTGGCATCCAGCTTACCGTAGCGGATGTTTTCCCGGATGGTGCCGGAGAAGAGGAAATTGTCCTGGGTCATGATGCCCAGCTGGCTGCGGAGGCTGTCGATGGAGACATCCTTCACATCCGTATCGTCGATGAGCACCGTTCCCGTCTGTACGTCATAGAAACGGGAAATCAAGTTCACGATGGTGGTCTTGCCGGCGCCGGTAGGTCCCACCAGTGCGATGGTCTCTCCGGGGGTGATGTCAAAGTTCACATCCTTCAGCACGGGCACGCCGTCCTCGTAGGCAAATCCCACATCTTTGAAACGGACTCTGCCGATGATGGCGGGCATCTCGCCCACCGCCTCGCCGTCCTTGATCTCGGGCTCTAAGTCCATCACCTCAAAGACGCGCTCTGCAGCGGCCAGGTTGGTGATGATCTGGTTATAGAAGCTTCCCAGGTTTGCGATGGGCTGCCAGAACAGGGCCAGATAACTGGCAAATGCGATGAGCAGACCCACATTTTCCGCACCGATATGGAGCACATGCACTGCCACATAGTACATGCAGATGATGCTGATGGCGGTACTGATCTCGATGACGGAGTTAAAAGCATCGTTGACACGCACAGCCTTGATGAAGGCATCCTTGTGCTCCTGGTTCAGCTCGTCGAAGGTCTCCAGGGACTCTTCCTCTGCCGCAAAGGTCTTGACGATGCGGATGCCGGAGATGTTCTCGTGGAGGAAAGCGTTCAGATTGGAAGACTTTTTCCGCACGATCTGCCAGCGCACCCGGCAGAGGTTCTCGATCACCAGGAGCCCTATGATGAGGATGGGCAGACCCGTCATGCCCGCCAGGGCCAGCCTGGGATTTTTGATGATCATGATGACCATGACCGCCACCACGGTGCAAAAGTCGGGCAGCAGGGTGATGACGAAATTCTGCAGCACCTGCTTTAAGGAGTTGACATCTCCCATGACCCTGGAAAGGATCTTGCCGGTGGGTCTGGAATCGAAAAATTTGAATCCAAGGGTCTGCAGATGGGTGAACACCTCTTCCCGGATGGTCTGGATGATGGTATTGGTCATCTTGCTCATGACATACATCCGGATCTTCACCAGGATCACGCGGCCGGTGTTCAGTGCCAGGGCGATGCCTACCAGGATAAAGACTCCCTTCAGGTCGCCGGTTACGATATGATCGTCCACCACGGATTCCAGGATCAGGGGATTGACCAGGCTCACGCCGACGCAATAGGCCATGATGAACATCACCAGGACGATGGTTTTCTTATACTTCAGGAGGTAACTGAGCAGGCGCTTAATGGTCACAGACTTTTTTACCTGCGACAGTTCCTCGTCTTCTCTGATGGAATTGGCAGCCATTAGACCACCTCCTTTGCTTCGGGCTCTCCGTACTGGGAGACGTAGGTCTCGTAGTACAGGCCCTTTTTGCGCAAAAGCTCCTCATGGGTACCGCGCTCGGCAATCCTGCCTTCCTCCAGCACGATGATCTCGTCCGCGTCTTTCACCGCACTGATCCGGTGCGCAATGATGAGCTTTGTTATGGTATTCAGTTCTTTCAGTCGCTTCTGGATGTCACGCTCCGTCTCCATGTCGAGAGCAGAGGTGGAATCGTCCAGAACCAGGATGGGCAGCTCCTTTGCAAAAGCACGGGCAATGGAAATGCGCTGCTTCTGTCCGCCGGAGAGACCCACGCCTCTCTCGCCGATAACGGTGTCGTAACCCTTGTCCATCTTGTCGATGAACTCGCTGGCGCCGGCGCGCTTGCCGGACAGGCGGATGGTGCGCTCACTGATGTCGTGGCGCCGTCCCATTTTGATGTTCTCGGCGATGGTGTCCGAGAAGAGGAACACATCCTGCATGACCAGGGAGATGCTGCCCCGGAGCTGCTTTAAGGTCAGATCACGGATAGGCACGCCGTCCAGGCGGATCTCGCCCTCCGTCACGTCATAGAGTCTGGTCAGGAGGGACACGATGGAGGTCTTGCCCGCACCGCTGGCACCCATGATGCCCAGAGTCCTGCCCGCCGGCACCTCAAAGGTGATGTCCTTCAGGATGTCGTGTCCGTCCTCCTTGTGGAAGCCCACATGATCGAAGGTGATGGTACCCTCCACATGATCCAGCACGACAGGATCCTCGGGATCGTTGATGGTGGAGACTTCCGCATAGATCTTGTTCAGCTTCTTGACGGAGGCCACTGCCTCGGAAAAGCTGTTGGTGAGCCATCCCAGCATCTCCATGGGCCAGACGATGTTGTTGGAGTAGGAGATGTACGCGGTGATGACACCCAGGGTAATGCCGAACATGCCCTTGATGTAGAAGAGTCCGCCCAGGGCCAGCACCAGGAGCGGCACGATGCCGGATACAAAGTTGAAGAAGGGGTAGTACCGGACAAAGACCCGGGACAGATCCACATTCAGCTCCTTGTAACGGTCGTTGTGCTTCCGGAACTTGACCAGCTCGAAAGCCTCTCTGGCGAAAGCCTTGACGGTGCGGACGCCCGCGATATTTTCCTCGCAGGTGGTGTTTAACACCGCATTTTCCTCGGAGATATCGCCGAAGACCTTATCCAGCTTCTTGTCCATGCGCAGGGCCAGGACACCGCAGGATACGATGGCGATAAAGGGGATGATGGCCATGTAGCCGTTGAGGCGGACCATGCAGACGAGGATGAACACGGTATGGAACACCACCTCGATCAGCAGCATGGAGATAAAGGACAGGGCCTCCCAGACCTTGTCGATGTCCTCCTTCAGCCGGGCCATGATCTCACCGGTATTGTTTTTGTCAAAATAGCCGGTATCCAGACTCTGGATATGGCGGAACAGGTCGCGACGCAGGCCTACCACCACCTTGGAGGATACGGAGTCAAAGCAAAACTCCTTGATGTACTGGAAAGCCGCCCGGGCTGCGCCCAGCACGCCGTACAGCAAAAGGAGCTTCGCAAGCAGCTCTCCCCTGCCGCCCACGATGACATCATCCACGATGTGACGCTGCACCTCGGGTACGATCATGGAGATGGTCACGGACAGGATCAGTGCCGTGAGTGCCACGATGTACTGGAGGATATGACGCCTGATGTGTGTAAACAGATTGAATTTATCCCTCATTTGGTTCACTTCCTTACTGTCTGCAGCATCGCTGCAGTTTATCGATCAACTTCCGAAAAGGAGCCGGAACATACAAAAATCCCGGAAGGTTTTCGCTTCCGGGATCAGGGTACGTTTTTGTATGCGGTCATAAAACGACATGGATGTCGCATCTATCACCGGCACAGTTTTCCTTTTCGGAGGCTTTGCATCATTTGGTTCTTTACGGACATATTCAGGTGATTCTTACGTACTTTGATCATGACTTGCCTCCTTTCTTCGTTGCTGTGATTGTTAACGGGTTTCTTGTCTTGCGCGGACACTTGTTAAGATACCCAAGATGCGTTTTTCTGTCAATAGGGAATCCGAAATCTTTTTGTCGAAATCTTTTCGGAATTGTTCCGGTGCGGCATCCGGGCACCTTCAGGGGAATCTGCCGGGCCGCTTACACCTTGCTGCCGCCCTTGGGGCCGAAGGTGGCACTCTTCAGGATGTTGGTGTCGAAGGAGAAGGTCAGGGCATCCCGCTCCCGCTCCCGCTTGAGGGCCAGGTCGATCATCCGGGTGAGGAGCTCCTTATAGGGGATCCCCACGGGCTCCCAGAGATAGAACGCCAGGGAACCGGGGATGGTATTGATCTCGTTAAAGTACAGCGCACCGGTGCTCTCGTCGATCATAAAGTCGATGCGGGCCACGCCGTTGCAGCCCAGCGCCTTGAAGGAACGGACTGCCAGCTCCCGGATCTCCTCCCGCTTTTCGGGGGACAGCTCCGCCGGGATCTTGCGGGAGACGCTTGCCATGCCCTTGGCGCCGCCCTTTTTGGAGCCGGAGACGTATTTGTCCTCATAGCTGAGGATCTCCCTGGAGTGCAGCGGCTCCTCGCATTCGGAAGCGATGGCGTCGTTCTCATCCCCCAGCACGGAGCAGTTGATCTCCCGGAGCTCCGAGATGGCATGCTCCACCAGCACCTTCGTGGCGTAGCGGAAGCCATCGTCGACGGCAGAGGTCAGGGACGTCCTGTCATGGGCTACGGTGATGCCCACGGAGGATCCCAGGTTCACGGGCTTGACGATAACGGGGTAGGAGAAGGTCTGCTCCACATCCGCAAGGAGCGTATCCAGCTGCGCATAGTCGGAGAGGCAGTAGAGCTTTGCGTCCAGAACGGGGACCTGTGCCTCCTTCAGGATGGCCTTCTGAATGAATTTGTCCATGCCCACCGCGGAAGCGGTGACATCACAGCCGACGAAGGGCAGGCCCAGAGTCTTCAGGTATCCCTGCAGGGTCCCGTCCTCCACATTGGTGCCGTGCACAATGGGAAAGGCGATGTCCACGGGGATGGGCTTTTTGCCGCCGAAGCGCTTTGCGGGATACTCGGTCAGGTACACCCGTCCCTCCTCCCGCACCAGGATGACGCGGACGGAATTTTTCAGAAGTGCCGGGATATCCTTGTAATTTTCGATGGTGCCGATGCCGGGCCCCACATACATATCGTTCTGCTTGGTCATGTACACGGGCACGATGTCATATTTTTCCGTGTCCATACTGCGGATGGCCTGGATGGCGGAGATCACGGATACCTCGTGCTCCACGCTCATGCCGCCGAAGAGGACGGCTACTGATTGTTTCATGCTTTTTTCTCCTGCTATTTCTGTGTCCGGTCTGTGGGGCACGGCCACTGCAAAAGGGCGTGCGTCCGCACTTCCCCGCTCTCCGCGGGGCACCGGTTAATTTGCGTATGCGTCGGGCAGATCGTTCTCGATCAAGATGTATTTGTGTCCCTCGTCCCGGAGAGCCACAGCCGCGTTAAAGGCGTCCTCGAAGTGGTCGAAGGTACGGCACTTTTCTTCCGGGAATCCGGCGGACAGTGCCCCCTCCCGGATGGGAACGGCGCGTTTTGCCCCCACCAGGAAGATGTAATCGCAGCAGGCAGCCGCATAGGTGCCGAAGAGGCGGTTGTACTCCTCCTCCCGGTCTCCCAGCTCCACCATGCCCGGCGTGATGAGGATCCTAAGGCCGTCAAAGAGCTTCAAGGTCTCCACCGCCGCCTTGGAGCCCACGGGGTTGGAATTGTAGGCGTCGTCGATGACGGTGACAGGTCCCTGCTCCCGCAACTGCATCCGGTGCTCCACGCTCTGGAGCCTTCGCACGGGGATCTTCAGTTCCGCCAGGGGGATGCCGTAGGAATGGGCCACCGCGATGGCGCCCAGCACGTTGATGACATTGTGCTCTCCCACCAGTCGCATGTGGAAGTCTTCCGTCTCTCCGCCGGGAGCGGTCACGGTAAAGTCCGTACCCAGGGCGGATACCTTCAGGCCGGAGGCCACGTACCCTGCAACGCTCCCTGCTCCGGGCGCTGCGACGCGGTAGAGCACGGGGCTCTCATATCTGCCCGCCCGTTCCCGGACGGGCTCACTGTCGCCGTTCAGGAAGAGCTTCCCGCCCTTCGGCAGGGCATCTGCCAGCTCAAACTTGGTGGCAGCGATGTTCTCCATGGTATGAAAGGTCTCCAGATGCTGGGGGCCCACCGCGGTGATGACGCCGTCATGGGGATGGACGATATCGCAGATCTCCTTGATGTCTCCCACATTCCGAGCGCCCATCTCACAGATGAAGATCTGATGGCTGCTCTGCAGGGACTCCCGGATGGTCCGCACCACGCCCATAGGGGTGTTGTAGCTCTCGGGGGTGGCCAGTACGTTGTACCGGACGGAAAGGAGCTCCTTTAAGTAGAACTTCACGCTGGTCTTGCCGTAGCTGCCGGTGACGCCGATGACCCGGATCCCGGGGACGGCTTTCAGCTTTCGCTTGGCATCGTTAATATAATGCCGGTTGATGGCCGCTTCCATGGGATGGTTGATCACATTCGCCAGGATGGTCCAGAGAAAAGCGCCGCAGGTCAGGACCATGCAGACGCCGGGAAGTCTGTCAACACCGGTCAGGATCCCGGTAAGGGCCAGGATCAAAGCCGCGCAGACGCCGCAGGTTGCAAACATTCTCCGGACTCTGGGGGTTACCACGAACTTCTTTTTCGTGCTCATGCGGCACATGGCGCGGTACACTGCCCAGATCAGGAGCAGGGTGAGGATCAGCAGGATGTCGAGGAGCAAGGCGGGCAGGAAGATCCGGAGGATCCCAAGGGCTGCTCCGAAGACCAGCACCCACTGCATGCGGGCATGGGCCATAAGCCATTTGCGATGTTCTGTATTTTTATAGCCGTTTTGCTGGAACATGTGCATGTTGTAGCGCAGGGCGTAGTAACACGCGGGGATGCACAGCAAAGCGATCAGGACGATTCTCAGGATCATTCCGGATCTCCCAACTCAAAATAGGATCGTAATACGCTGCGGAAGAGGGCGGGCTGCTCCAGGAAGGAATAGTGCCCGGCTCCCTCGATGACGGCCAGGCCGCTGCTGGGGAGCTTCTCCGCAAAGACATGGGCGTCGGAAATGGGGGTGGCGGTATCCCGGTCTCCCCACACCAGCAGGCAGTCCTGCTTTACGCGGGGCATCAGGTCCGTCAGGTCCTCGTTCACCGCCATCACCAGGCACTGCTTCATCATGGGAGACGCGGCGCGATAGTCCGCGGAGCCCTGACGGCTCGCCCAGTCGTCGATGACCTCGGGAAAGAGGAAGTGCACCGGCGGGCTCAGGAGGATCTTCTTTAAAATCTTATACCTGCGGACCTTCCACTGCTGTGCAGCGGTGCGCTTCGGCAGGACGCCGGCGCTGTCCACAAAGGCGATCTTCTCGATGGCAAAGGGCAGGTGCTCTGCCGCAGCCAGCTTCAGGATCACACGGCCGCCGTAGGAATGGCCGATGAGCGAGAGGCTCTGCAGTCCCAGCTCCTGTACGAACCGTACGACAAAGTCTGCATAGGCCTGCACGTTCCAGGGCTCCCTGGGCTCCGAACTTTCCCCGAATCCGGGAAGATCCAGCTGAACAACACGAAAGGAGTCGGAGATGGCAGCGGCCACGCTGTCGTAGACCGCGAGGCTCGTCCCCCAGCCCTGGAGGATCAGTACGCTCCTATCTCCCACTCCCGTAATTTTGTAATTGATCCGATATCCGTCAATTTCCATAATCATGGAGGTATTATATTTCCTTATTACTGTTCCGTCAAACGATCATCTGCAAATCAACTTGCAGACCCGAAGGGTCTGAACGTTCACAAATCAAGGATTAGCGCCGGCCTGAAGGGCCGTCGGGCGATCATCCTTGATTTGTGAACTAGCCTCCCAAGTATGCTCTCCGCACGGAGTCATCGCTGAGCAGGTCCTTGCCGGAACCGGAATTGACGATGTTCCCGGTCTCCAGCACATAGGCACGGTCCGCAACGGACAGGGCCATCTGTGCATTCTGCTCCACCAGCAGGATGGTGGTGCCGGCCTTGTTCATGTTCACGATGATATCAAAGATCTGGTCCACCAGGATGGGGGCCAGCCCCATGGAGGGCTCGTCCAGCATCATCAGCCGGGGTCTCGACATGAGGGCTCTGCCCATGGCCAGCATCTGCTGCTCACCGCCGGAGAGGGTCCCGGCGATCTGCTTGTAGCGCTCCTTCAGTCTGGGGAAGAGATTGTAGACCTTCTGCAGGGTCTCATCCGCCTCTTCCTTCGTGCGGGTGTATGCCCCCATCTCCAGATTCTCCAGCACGGTGAGGTGCTGGAAGATCCTGCGCCCCTCGGGGCAGAGGGACAGTCCCTCGTTCACCACCTTGTGGGGAGCGATGCCGATGAGGGATTTCCCCAGGAATTCAATGGAGCCTTCCGTGGGCTTTAAGAGCCCGGCCACCGTGTTCATGGTGGTGGATTTGCCGGCGCCGTTGGCACCGATCATGGTAACGATCTCCCCCTCGTTCACCTCAAAGGAGATGCCCTTGATGGCCTGGATGCTGCCGTAATGCACTTTCAGGTCATTTACTTTTAACATAGTCGCCATAGTTTATCCTATCCTTCCTTGCGGGTGCCCAGATAAGCCTCGATCACCTTGGGATCGTTCTGGATCTGGGAAGGGGTACCCTTGGCAATGATCTTGCCGAAGTTCAGCACCACGATGCTCTCGCAGATCCCCATGACCAGCTTCATATCGTGCTCGATGAGCATGATGGCGATCTGGAAATCATCCCGGATCTTGCGGATATTGTTCATCAGATCCTCGGTCTCGGAAGGGTTCATGCCGGCGGCGGGCTCATCCAGCAGCAGGAGCTTGGGCTGGGTGGCCAGGGCACGGACGATCTCCAGACGACGCTGTGCGCCGTAGGGAAGGGATCCCGCCTGCTCTCCCGCCAGGTCCGCCATGCCGAAGATGTTCAGGAGCTCTAAGGCATACTCATGGGCTCTGCGCTCCTCGGACCAGAATTTCGGCAGTCGCAGCACGCCGGTGCCGGTGCCGTAGTGGATGTGATTGTGCATGCCGATCTTCACATTTTCCTCCACCGTCAGCTTGTCAAAGAGGCGGATGTTCTGGAAGGTCCTGGCGATGCCTGCCTCGCACACCTGTGCGGGCTTCATATTGTGGGTGTCCTTGCCGTCCAGGAGGATCATACCTCTGGTGGGCTCATACACCTTGGTCAGCAGATTGAAAATGGTGGTCTTGCCCGCACCGTTGGGGCCGATGAGGCCGCAGATCTCGGTGGCGCCGATGGCAATGTTGAATTCATCCACGGCACGCAGGCCGCCGAAGTCGATCCCCAGATGGGATGCCTCCAGCACCAGGGGCTTTCCCATATCACGCTCGGGGATAAAATTGGGGCTGGGGACATTGACCAGCTTTACTTCTTCACGCTTACTCATTTGCCGCGCCCTCCTTTACCGATTTTTTTCGGAATCTTCGGGGCAGGCCCGATACAAAGGCTCTGGCCTTCTCGTTGTTGGTGACGATCATCACCAGGATCAGCACGATGGCATAGACCAGCATGCGGTAGTCACGGAAGGTACGGAGCATCTCGGGCAGGACCGTAAGCAGCGCCGCCGCGATGATGGAGCCCGTCATATTGCCGATGCCGCCCAGCACCACAAAGACCAGGATCAGGATGGAGGTGTTGAAATCGAATTTCTTCGGCACCAGGGTGGAATAGTTCAGTCCGTACAGCGCGCCTGCACTCCCCGCAATGGCTGCGGAGGTGACAAAGGCGATCATTTTGTATTTCGTAGCGGACAGACCGCAGGCCTCGCCTGCGATGCGGTTGTCACGAAGCGCCATGATGGCACGGCCGCAGCGGCTGGCCACCAGGTTCTGGATCACGATGAGCACCAGAAGCAGCAGCACGATGCCGCTGAAGAAGGTGGAGATCTTCACCGTACCGATGGCGCCCATGGGGCCGTTTAAGATGGTGACGCCGTCCGGCTTCATGTTCATGGAGGCGATATCCTTGGTGGAAAAATGCAGTCCCTTGGCATCCAGTCCCACATAGACCACATTCAGCAGGTTCTTGATGATCTCGCCGAAGGCCAGGGTCACGATGGCCAGGTAGTCACCGTTCAGCCGCAGGACGGGCACGCTGATGAGAAAGCCGATGACCCCCGCAAAAGCGGCGCCGATGATGATGGCAAATACCAGGCGCAGGGAGCCGTTGGGGATGACATTTTGCAGGGTGGCGGATACGATGATGCCGGTGAAGGCACCCACGCTCATAAAGCCCGCATGTCCCAGGCTCAGCTCGCCGGAGATCCCCACCACCAGGTTTAAGGACAGTGCCATGATCACGTAGACCACGATGGGCACCAGCTGACCCTTAAGGGAGTTGGAGATATGTCCCGTGGAGCTCAGGATCTGAAAGACGAAAAAGAACAGGATCACGATGAGGTAATTCTGATAACCGTTTTTGGTCAGTTTTGATAACAGTTTCATCTGCGCGCCCCCCTTACACTTTCTCGCTGACCTTCTTACCCAGTAGGCCGGTGGGCTTCACCAGCAGCACCACGATGAGCACCGCAAATACGATGGCATCGGAGAGCTGTGTGGAGATGTAGGCCTTGGCGAAGATCTCGATGACGCCCAGCAGGATCCCGCCCAGCATGGCCCCGGGAATGGAGCCGATGCCGCCGAAGACGGCTGCGGTGAATGCCTTGATACCGGGCATGGAACCGGTGGTGGGCATCAGGGTCGGATACGCGCTGCAAAGGAGCACGCCCGCGATGGCTGCCAGACCGGAACCGATGGCAAAGGTAACGGAGATGGTGCGGTTCACATTAATGCCCATGAGCTGCGCCGCGCCCTTGTCCTCGGAGACGGCACGCATGGCTTTTCCCATTTTCGTGCGCCCGGTGAACATGGTCAGGGTCAGCATGATGAGCAGATTCGCAATGACGGTGACGATGGCGGTGGAAGGGATCACCAGCTCGCCGATGACGATATTGGGGATACTTCCCACCAGGTTGGGGAAGGACTTGGGGTTGGAGCTCCAGATCAGGAGCGCCGCATTCTGCAGGAAGTAGGAAACACCGATGGCCGTGATGAGGACGGCAAGGCTTGTAGCATTGCGAAGAGGCTTGTAGGCCAGACGCTCCACAACAATGCCCAAAACGGTGCAGACCACCACTGCGAACAGGGTGGAAGGGATCGGCCCCAGTCCCAGATAGCTGGTGGAACAAAAGGCGACATATCCACCGACCATGATCACATCACCGTGAGCAAAATTCAGCATCTTCGCAATACCATAAACCATTGTGTAACCCAGGGCGATGATGGCATACACACTCCCCAGGCTGAGCCCGTTGATCAGATAAGTGAGCATTGTTCCTCCTTCATGTCTCGCACTCCGTGCGAGACAGTGTGCAAGAATGCATATAATAAACTCGCAATGGGGCGGTCAACCGATCGCCCCATTGCAGTTTATCACTATATCAAAGCAAAGTAAAACTTTAATCCGTCCGGATCATCAGTCAAGGCTGACGTATGCGCCGTCCTTGATGATCATGCCCTTAGGAGCCTTGTTGACCTCACCTGCTGCGTTCCAGGTCATGGCATCACCGGTCAGACCGTCTACGGAGAAGTCACCGCCGGTAAATACGGAGATCAGGATCTCGCAGAGCTCGGAGTAGCTGACGCCGGTCACATCAAAACCGCCGTTTGCAGCTGCATACTTCTGCAGTGCAGCGTAGATGACGTTGACACAGTCGTAAGCATCGGCACCGAACTGGTTGGGGATCTCACCGTACTGAGCCTGGTACTTGGAAACGAAATTCACGGTTGCATCGTCCTTTGCATCAGCGACGAAAGGAGTCAACAGGATAACGCCCTCAGCCAGGGAGGTGTCGAAGCCCTCCAGGGTCAGGATGCCGTCCATGCCGTCCACACCGAAGAAGGTGGGAGCGTAGCCCATGGTGGATGCCTGCTGCAGGATCAGGCTGGCGGGAGTGTAGTAGATGGGCAGGAAGATCAGGTCTGCACCTGCGTCCTTTGCCTCCTTCAGCTGCACGGAGAAATCGGTCGCATTGTCATCCGGGAAGGTGGTGGTGGAAACGATCTCCAGTCCCAGCTCTGCAGCCTTTGCTGCGAAGGTCTGGTAGATACCGGTGGAGTAAGCATCACCGTTGTTGTAGATCACGGCGATCTTGGTACCCATCTGCTTATCGGAAATGTACTGTGCGGAAGCGGATCCCTGGTTCGGGTCGGAGAAGCACAGCTGGAATACATTATCCTTACCCTCGGTCACGGCAGTGCCGGAAGCGGAGGGAGTCAGCATGAAGACTCTGTCGGAATTTGCCTCAGCGCTCACTGCGATGCAGGGCGTGGTGGTGACACAGCCGACGATCATCTGAACGTTCCAGTCCATCAGGTTGTGGTAAGCATTCACGGACTTCTCCGCGTCGTGCTCGTCATCCTGGGAGTTCAGAGCAATCTGGAAGTCACTGCTGATGGCGTTGATCTCGTCAACGGCGATCTGTGCGGAATTGGCAACGCAGGTACCGTAAATGGCAGCGGCGCCGGTCAGGGGTCCGATGACACCCATGTTCAGGGTACCGGTGAGCTTACCGTCTCCTGCGGGAGCGGTGGCAGCTTCGGTGGATGCGGTGTCAGCAGGGGTGCTCGCGGGAGCCTCACTGCTGCCGCAGGCGCACAGGGAAAGAGCCATGGCACCTGCCAGGAGCAAGGACAAAACTTTCTTCTTCATAATCTCCTCCTGCGCCGAAAATCGGCGACTCTTTTGGAATACGGGCAGGCATATTCCGAATTTTTATAACTTTGCGATTCTCGCATCACGCCCCTGCGGCGCGATAAACAAAAAAGCCAATAGACCCAAAGTTTGGCCGTCGTTGGCTTTTCTGATGATTTTATTCCACTAAAGTGGATTTGTCAAATGTATTTTTATAAAGTAAACATGCATTTTTCCGGATCAGAACAGCAGGAATGCGGAGCAGATCCCAGAAAAGATGTTAGCAAGGGCATGAATGCACCAGCCGGGCAGGATGGAACCTCCTGCGGTTTTCTCATTGGCATAGCCTGTGCACCAGCCGATCCCGCCGGTAAACAGGATGATGAGGATGGATTTCAGGGGGCCTGCTGCGGACCAGAACATGATGCCGTGCATCATACCGAAAAGCGTCGCCTGAAAAATATTACCGGTGGTGAAGCCGAATCTGTTTGCGGAACGCTTCAGTAAAAATCCCCGGAACAGGATCTCCTCCGGCATGGAAGTGTTCAGGATGGCGTAAATGAGGATGGCAGGGATGGCTGCAGCCCCCAGTCCCGCAAAATCAGCAGTGGCGGTCTCTACGCCCTTAACAGACCAGAGCATAAATACGGACAGTGCCAGGAACGCCAGGAAGACACACAGGACCCAGAGCAGGATCTTCCGCTTGTCGCCTTCCGGTTTTTTCAGCCCGATCCACTGAAAGAAGCTGCACTCCTTCCGTGCGGTGATGAGCCACCAGATGAAGGGAATCAGGGAAAACAGGATGATCTCAAGGATGCTGCTGACCAGCTTTGATATTGCCAGATTCATTGCCGTTCCTCCGTAGTAAATATATTTGAATAACTATGCAATTCCTGCTCTATGATGGCAGACATCGCCCCGGAATGTCAATACCCGCCCGGCGGCCTCATCACGCAAAGACAGGGCTGCGGAATTATCGCCGCAGCCCTGCGCGTTACTTGCAGATCTTATTCAATCTCTCCACCAATTTCGATGCCTGCGTGATGGCACTGGTCGATGAACTCGGGAGATCCGGTAAATCCGTTCAGGACCTGCTCTCTGGTCTTAAGCCCGGTATCCAGGTCGTTCAACCAGCCGCCAAAGCCGCCCTCATCGGGCTCGCGGTTGAAGATGGCGTGATACAGGTCGGTCACATACTCCGCGTTGTTACGGTTCAGATTCGAATACTCCTCGCCGTTTAAGAAGGTGTTGACCATGACACGGGCGGTGACGCCGGGGGTATGGTTCGCCATGTGGTTCACCCAGAAGTCCACCTCGTCCTGTGCGGGAACGCGGCCGAAGACGGTGTCGTAGAGGCTCAACACCAGGGTCTTTACAGGAGCATCGTTCGGGCATCCCGCGATGGTGCAATGGTCCCTCTGGATGGTACCCAGGACAGGGACATTTGCTAACCCTGCGCCGGGGTCCACTTCATAGGCTTCGCACAGGTTGAAGAACTCGGGGCTCATGAGGAATCCCTGTACTACCATCTCTCTGGACCAGCCTTCGTCCAGGTAGAAGGTCCAGCCCTCCTTACCGCCCTCATCCGCAGCTCTGTTAAAGAGGCCCAGGTAGAGGTAATCCAGGAAGTGGGAGTTGCACATGTTGCGGTTACTGAACTCGGGGCTGAAGATAAAGCCTGCTGCCGCCTCGCCTGCGGTCTTCTCACCGGAGACGATGAGGGAGGCCCATGCATCCACTTCCTCCTGCGCGGGTGCGCGGTCCAGGAAGACATGGTACATGCGGGTTACGAAGCTGCTGACCGTACCGTCATCGATCCAGTCATCGTCCGGATCCGGAGTGGGATCAGGAGTAGGATCGGGAGTCGGGTCGGGTGTGGGATCCGGAGCCGGTGCAGGTGCTGCGATCGTCACAGCGACCTTCTGTGCTGCCGTATCGTTATGATTATCATCAGCGAAAACCTTGTACCAGACATAATAAGTTCCTGCTGCGGTTGCAGTGGGAATGGAGGTGGTCCAGCCGGAGGTGGGTGCATTTGACGCATCCGTATTCACGGTATACTTCAGGTCTCCGCCGGTTGCGACACCGGCATTCACCAGTGCCAGTGCGGTGCCGTCCTCCACCAGACCGGTCTTTGCAGTAGGTGCGGTAGTTACAGCTGATGCAGCCTTCCGAACCGTTACGGTAGCCACATTGGAAGTGCTCTGTGCGGTATCCCCATTGTCGGTTCTCGTAGCGGTTACCACACAATAATAATACTCCGTGGTACCTGCGTTCTTCCCTGCAGGGATCGTATACTCTCTCTCGGTAGCACCGCTGATGGCCACGCCGCCGTTGTTCGCTGCGGTGGTATTCCGGTACCACTGATAGGACAGGGTATGACCCTCTGCGGCACTAGCAGTTACACCGATCACATTTCCTGTATTATATCCGTAGGTAAGATCCATGTTTGCAGGCTGTGCGCTGATGGTGGGCACAGTTGCAGGGATCAGATCCCACTCTGCCGTGAGGGTAAAGGTCTCCGAAATGCCGGAACCGAAACCGTCAAATGCAACTCCATCCTTCGTCCATCCTGCAAAGGTATATCCTGCCTTTGTGGGATTGGTTGGTCTGATCAGCGTCGTCTGCGTCTTAGATACATCATAGGTTAGCGGAGCATCTGCTCCGAAATCGTCCGCCGTGAAGAAGAACTGGGGCTCAATCACAGTTCCTCCGTCCGTATCAAAGAGGACATGCTTTACCGTCGGCGGAGCAAAAACGACATTGCCGTCATAGATGGCAAGGATCAGATCCGCAGGGGTGCGCCCGTTCATGATAAAATTGTTCCAATGCGCATTCCCGGCATAATTTGTGACGACATTACGAGGAATATACCTTGATGTATTGGTATAGAACCAAAGTCCGATCCTTGCTTCCGGATCCAGTGCGCCGATGGATGTTTCACTGTAAGAAAAGAAATCACTCGGTAATCCGGACCCACTGATAAAATTCCCCGTGATTTTGATATTTCCGGACAAAGATACATCCTGTCCGCGATCTGCATAAATTCCTCCACCATAATCAATTGTCACACTGTTTCCCGTGATTTCACCACCGGACATCGTGAAATGACGAGGTGAGCATACTTTTACACCACCGCCCTGAGTCCCCTGATTTCCGGTGATCTTGCCGCCTGTCATGACAAATTCACCATTGTCAACGTATACTCCTGCTCCTGGATTATCCAGCGTATTCCCGGAGATTTCTCCGCCATTCATGGTAAATTCGGACGCAGAAGACCAATATACACCTCGTCTGTTCCCACAGATCTTGCCCCCGGACATGACGAAGGTACTGTAATTTCCGGAGCTAACTCCACCGCCATACATATTGGGGTCGTTATTTCCGCTGATCTCTCCCCCGGACATGGTAAAGGCACAGTTAGAATAGATAGACACTCCGTAGCTCTTACAATTTGTGATCTTTCCACCCTGAAGGTTCAATGTGCTATCACCATCAGCACTTATGCCAT
>JAILAF010000118.1 GCA_024681775.1 Lachnospiraceae bacterium | reverse complement strand
CATCAGCTTTACCGTAAACGGCTGATGATATGGACTGACAAAAAGATTTATCGGGAATCTCCCGAAAGGAACGAATGGATAACGGTGAAGCAGTCCTGAGACTGCTGCAGTAGAGCGAGGACCCGAAATGTCATTTTCTTCCTTTGAATTTATCCTGTTTTTTCCGGTGACCTGCGCGGTTTACTTCCTGATCCCCCGGCACCGTCTCCGGAATCTCTGGCTCCTTTTTGCCAGCTACTATTTCTATATGTACCGGAATGCCCGCTACGGCCTGCTGCTCCTTGGGATCACGGTCTTTTCCTACGGCTGGGCCCTGCTGATGCAGCGCTTCGGACTTCTGAAAGACGGTGCCAGGCGGGGAAGGAAAGGACTGCTGGCCCTCGGGGTCTTCGTTCCCGTATTTGTCCTGTTTCTCTTTAAGTACGCCAATTTCCTCATCGGCACCGTAAACAGCCTGCTGGGAGCTGTCTCGGGAGCACATATCGACATTGCTGTCAGTTTGCTGCTCCCCGTGGGCATTTCTTTTTACATCTTTCAGAACCTGAGCTATGTTATCGATATATACCGGGGAGATGTGGCGCCGGAGCGGAACTTCGTAGATTATGCGCTCTACGTTTCCTTTTTCCCGTTGATCCTGTCCGGCCCCATCGAACTGTCTAAGAATTTCCTGGTACAATTTAAGTATCCTCATGCCTTCGAATATGATAGGGTTAAACGTGGGTTGTTTCGGATGCTGTGGGGGTATTTTCTGAAGCTGGTCATTGCCGACCGTACGGGGCTTATCGTGGACGCTCTGTTCGGCAATACGACCGTCTATCCAGGGGCCTGGCAGCTGCTTTCGGCCCTCCTGTTTCCCTTGCAGCTTTACACCGATTTTTACGGATATTCCACCATCGCCCTGGGGGCGGGGGAGGTCATGGGCTTTACCATGACAGACAATTTCCGTGCGCCTTTTTTGTCGGAATCCTTCGCGGATCTGTGGCGGCGCTGGCATGTGTCCCTCTACAACTGGTTCCGGAACTACGTCTATTACCCTCTGGGGGGCAACCGCAAAGGGACCGGCCGGAAATATCTGAACCTGATCATCGTCTGCGCCTTAAGCGGTCTCTGGCACGGCGCGAATTGGACCTTTGTGATCTGGGGACTGCTCCTGGGCATCTTCCAGGTGGCGGAGGGGCTTCTTCGATGGAACCGCGAAAGTAAGCGTGCGGGGGTGCGGGTGTTACGGATCTGCATCACCTACCTGCTCTTTGCCTTCTGTTTTGTCTTTTTCCGGGCGCCTTCCGTGAGAGATGCGCTGGCGGTGTTTTCCTCCATCGGAAGGGACTTCGGGATGAGCGTCGCGGCCGGATTCCCCGGAACGGTCATCCGTGTCAGATCCTGCGTGGTGCTGTGCATCGCGGTGCTCCTGCTCCTGGTGTCCGATCTGTGTAAGGTGCGGGGCATTTCCCTCCGGGACCGCCTCCTTGCCGGGAACCGGGCCCTTGCCTGGACCGCAGCCTACGCATTGCTCCTGGCCGTGATCCTGCTGGGGGTCTACGGAAACGGCAGCAGCGCATTCCTTTACTTCGTTTTCTGAGGATACCGGGGACCGAAGTGATCTGCGGATCCCTCCGGCCATACCCGTACCTGATAAGGGACACCAACTTCCGTGACAGTAACCGTGAAGCATATGAAAAAAGTGTGGACGACAATTGCATTTATCGCCGGTGCCTTCCTGCTGCTCCTCCTGGCTTCCGCCTTAAGTCTGCGGGGGATCCGGGATGCGGGGAACGATCACCGGGACTTTTATGCCCTGGAACGGGACAGCCTGGACGTGCTCTTCGTGGGCTCCAGCCTGGCCTATTGCGGCTTTGTGCCCGCGGTGCTGGAGGAGGAATACGGCATCTCCTCCTATGTCTGCGGCTCTCCGAACCAGTCCATGCTGGCGGATTACCTCTGGGCGGAGGAAGCCTGGAAGACCCAGCATTACCGGGTACTGGTGGTGGAAGCCATGAGCTTTCCCATGTCCCACGGAGATGTGGCAAATGACCTCCGCTCCTTAAATACCATGAAGCGCTTTTCTACTTACCCGAAGCTGGCACTGACCTACAAGAGGGAGAGTTACAAGGTGTTTTTCCCGGTGTTTGAATTTCATGATGCCTGGGAGACCATGCACCTGAAAAATGCCTTTGCGCCCGTTCGGGAGGAGGCTGCATTCCTCCGCGGATATGTGCCCGTCCTGTCCAGAGCGGAGAGCGCGGAGCAGATCCTGGATGAGACCTCCGCAGACAGCGCATATCTGAAATTCGACTACATCGACCGCATCGCGGACTTTTGCGAGGAAAAGGGCATCACCCTGATGGTGGTGAAGACCCTGCAGGCCAGAGCCGATGTGAACCACTGGGATATGGGCACCCACAACCGGGTGGCGGAATATTGCGCGGGGAGGAACATCCCCTTCTACGATTTTAATACCGCAGCGCTGGCGCAGGCAGCAGGCCTGGATCCTGCTTCGGATGTGGCGGAGGACGGCCGCCATACCAATTATGATGGTGCAAAAAAGACCACGGAGTATCTGGGACAGATTCTGACGGACATGTCGGAAACGGACTTCCGCGAAAGATCGGCGGATGCCGCCTGGACCGGGGAGTTCGACGCTTTCCTGGCCAAACTGCGACAGGAGTAAAAGTATGTCGGCGATGAAACACAAACTTTTTGACAAAGATCCGCATTTTTACCGGAATGTATTTACCCTGGCACTGCCCATCGCCCTGCAGAGTCTGGTGACCATCGGTGTCAACATGATCGACACTGTCATGGTGGGAAGCCTGTCGGAGGATGCTCTTTCCGCCACCTCCCTGGCCAATTCCTTCATCACCATTTATCACATCTTCTGCATGGGACTGGGCATGGGTGCTTCGGTGCTGGTGTCCCGGTATTACGGCATGAAATCCGCGGGAGATGCGCCGGACAAAGCGGAGAATGCGCTGCGACAGACCGTATGCCTTATGCTGCGGCTCACCCTGGCCCTGGCACTCCTCTTCGCCCTGGCCACCGCTCTGCTCCCCGAGACCATCATGCGGACCTACACTTCGGAAGAGCACATCGTGGCACTGGGCACCACCTATTTCCGCTGGTCTGTAGCGAGCTACTTCTTCCTGGGCGCTTCTCTGACCACCACCATAGCCCTCCGCTCCGTGCGGCAGGTACGGCTTCCGCTGCTGGTATCCTTCGGCGCCTTTTTCGTGAACATCCTGGCCAATTACGTTTTCATCTTCGGTAAGCTGGGAGCACCCCGCATGGAGGTGGCAGGTGCCGCCATCGGTACCCTCATCGCCCGCATTTTCGAGGCGGCCATCATCGTGGGGTATCTCCTGGTGCGGGACCGGGAGATCGAGTTCCGCTTTGAGCACATGTTTATGAAGACCGGCTCCCTCCTGGGAGAGTACATCCGGATCTGTATCCCCGTCCTCATCAGTGACGGGATCCTGGCCGTGGGCAATAACACCGTGTCCATCATCATCGGCCATGTGGGCACCAAAATGGTGGCGGCAGTAGCCATCACGGCGGTGACCCAGCAGCTCAGCTCCGTGGTGGTGTCCGGCGTCAGCCAGTCCGGTGCCATCGTCACCGGCCAGACCCTGGGCACAGGGGACAGGGAAAAAACAATGCGCCAGGGGTACCTTTTCTTTGGCCTGGGCATCGGTCTGGGGCTGATCTCCGCGCTGATCATCCTGCTCATCAAAAATCCTGTCATCGGCTCCTACGCCGGTCTTGCGGAGGATACCAGACAGATCGCGGAGCAGCTGATGATCGCTCTCAGTGTCATCATCGTCTTTCAGGCCACCAACAGCATCATGACCAAAGGGGTCCTGCGGGGCGGCGGAGATACGAAAATGCTGATGATCACGGACAATATCTTCCTCTGGGTGGTCTCCATCCCCCTGGGCCTGGTGGCAGCCTTCGTGCTGCATCTGGATCCTTTCTGGATCTATGTGGCGCTAAAGTCCGACCAGATCATCAAGACCTTCTGGAGCTATCACAGACTGCAGACCGGAAAGTGGGTGAAAAAGATCACCACCGGGAAGCAGACGGCATAACGGAAGGAAAACGATCGCCTTTGCACTTGCTCTGAGGGGGGCGGTGCACTGAAAGGAATGAGGTTATGGGGAGAAAAAAAGAATCGGAAGAAGAAAAGAACAGGCTGCACCATGTGTACGGCCTTCGGTCCAACATGGAGTATGTTCTGGGATCCATGTTCCGGACGGAACCGAAATTGAAATTTGTCTGGCTGGTGCTCATTTTCTCGGTCACCGTCACCAGATATCTGTGGACTTTTATCTCAAAGTTCGTCATTGACGCCATCACGGAAGGACAGGATTCTGCGAGATTTCTGATCACCATCGGTATCCTTTTTGCCGTGCAGGTGTTCTTCACCATCAGTGAGAGTTACGGGTACAGCGAGAACTGGTATCGCTATATCAATGCAAGATTCTTTCTGATCATCGAGAAAAACCGCAAGTTCATGACCCAGCGCTTCCAGAATCTGGAGGACAAGGACGTGATGGACTGCTATCAGAAGGCGGGCAATGCCACCAGCGGGAACGAACAGGGCGTGGAAGGCATGATGCGGACGACGGAACGGTTTCTGACAAATCTGTCGGTTGTCGTCGCCGGCCTCGTGATCATGGGAACCTTAAGCCTTCCCGTGGTGCTGGGGATGGCAGCCATTGCCGTGCTGCAATCGCTGATCCAGAATCACACCAACAAAGTCTGTAAGAAGAAGATCTGGGATCCCCTGGCTACCTGGTGGCGAAAGGACAATTACATGGCATTCACCTTCACCGATTTTTCCGCGGCGAAGGATATCCGCATGTACGGTCTCAAAACCTTCCTCATGAACAAATACAAAGCGCTGGGAGAGGAGCGTCTGGCAGCGGCGAAGGAGAACGAGCTGCGCTGGTGGGTCTGCGGTCAGATCGGGAACCTACTCTGGGCCGCCTCCCAGGTGGGTCTCTACGCCTGGCTGATCTACTGTGTGGTGCAAAAGGATCTGAGTGTCGGTAACTTTACCCTTTATCTGGGCTCTGCAGCTACCTTCTTCAGCTACATGGTCAGTGTCCTGGGCAACATCACGGACCTTCTGGCAAAGAGCAGAGAGGTGGACGATTTCCGCAGCTTCATGGACATCGATGCAGATCTGCGGGAGGGCAGTGATCCCGTTCCTCCTTGTGACAACTATGAATTCACCTTTGAGGATGTGTGGTTCAAATACCCGAACGCCGAGGAATATGCCATCAAGGGACTGAACCTGACGGTGAAGGCCGGAGAAAAGCTGGCGGTAGTGGGACAAAACGGCGCCGGAAAATCCACCTTCATCAAGCTCCTGCTGCGGCTCTACGAGCCCACCAAAGGACGGATCCTGCTAAACGGCATCGATGTTTCCACCTTTGACCGGAGAGATTATTACAGGCTCTTCTCCCCTGCCTTTCAGGATGTGTGCCTTTTCGCTTTCCCCTTGAGCAACAATGTTTCCATGACCATCACCGATGCTACGGACAAGGAGCGCGCTCTGAAGAGCCTGCAGGATGCGGGGATGGAGGAGAAGGTCGCGGAGCTGGCGAAGGGGATCGACACGGAAGTGCTGAAAGTGGTTTATGACGACGGTGTCGATTTTTCCGGCGGCGAGAAGCAGAAGATCGCTCTGGCAAGAGCCCTCTACAAGGATGCGCCGGTGATCGTGCTGGATGAGCCCACCGCGGCGCTGGATGCGCTGGCAGAGTCCAGACTGTATCGGGAATTCGACCGTCTGGTCTCCGGTAAGACTGCCATCTATATCAGCCACCGCCTCAGTTCCACCCAGTTCTGCGATCATGTGGCCATGTTCAGGGACGCGGAGCTGGCGGAGTACGGCACCCACGAAAGCCTCCTGGAAAAGGGTGGCGCATACAGTGAGATGTTTCAGGTGCAGGCCCAATACTATGTGGAATAAGGGGACCAAGGTCACAATGCGATCTTGCTTGCAAGAGGAGCATTGTGACTTTGGGACCCGCCCGGACATGAGCAAGTAGCGATTCACGAAGTGAATCAGCGGATTGCGAACGGACGGAGGATGGCGGGAGTTTCGAAGAAACGGAGCCATCCGTATGACACACAATAAGGAGATCATTCATGATCAAAGAATATGAAGCCCAAATGGACGAACAAATGGAAAAAGGCCCGAGCGTGTGGCACATGACGAAGCGCGCCCTGGGCTATATGCTGAAGATCGCGTGGACGGAGAAAAAAAGCGTCTTTCTCCTGTACATCCTGAAGTTTTTCGGAGCAGCACTGTCGGAACTGAAAGTCCTGCTCCTGCCCAAGCTTCTGGTGGATGAGATCATGGCCATCAAGTCCGGCCTTCCCTTGGAGGAGCATATGCGCCTCATCATCCTCTATGTAGGCCTCACGGTGGGGGCGGAATTTCTCTCCCGGTTTCTGGGCAATATCGCGGACTCTTCCATCAACTGGTATTCCACCTATTTTGACAGGATCCTGCAGTACCGTCTCTGCACCAAATCCATGGAGATGGACTTCCAGTACACGGAGGATCCCGCCGTGCTGGATCAGCAGAACAAGGCAAAGGAGGGCATCTCCTGGTACTCCGGGGGCGTCATCGGTGTCCTGCGCTGCTTCTACGAGGTGGTGTACAATCTCCTCCTCCTCTGCGGCGTGGTGACCCTCATTGCCTTCTACTGTCCGCTGCTGATCCCCGTGCAGATCCTGGGAATGGCGGTGGTCTGCATCTACAATGTGAAAAACCAGAAGATCAATGTGGAATTCTTCCTGAAGCTGGCCAAATCCAACCGTCTCTTCGGATACTTCTTCTTTGAGGTGCCCTCCTACCGGCACGGTTCCGACACCAGACTCTATGACAGTGCGGAAATGTTCTGCGAAAGGGGCGGGGAGTTTTCCGAGGAGCAGATCAGTCTCTGGCACGAGCAGAGCCTCATCCAGCGGATAAATACCTACAAGTCGAATCTGGCCAACGCGGTCCGGGATGGGCTGAGTTACCTTTACATGGGGCTCAGGGCTCTGAAGGGCATCATCACCGTTGGTGATTTTACCATGTGTGCCTCCGCTGCCAGCCGTCTCTACGGAAGCCTCATGGGCATCGGCGGGAATCTACAGGACCTGACCCAGAAGTGCAGCTATGCTTACCAGTTCCTGCTGTATCTCGAGTACCCGGATGCGCTGGTGAAGGGCGACCGGAGCACTGCGCAGGAGGGAGAACACACCATCGTCTTTGACCACGTCTCCTTCCGTTATCCCAGAGCCGAAGAGGATGTGCTGCGGGATGTGAACCTGACCATCCGCCCCGGAGAGCACCTGTCCGTGGTTGGATTAAACGGCGCCGGCAAGACCACCATGATCAAGCTCCTCTGCCGCCTCTACGATGTGACGGAAGGGAGGATCCTGCTGGACGGCGTGGACATCCGGGAGTATTCCCCCGAGGAGTACCGCAGGCTATTTGCCGTGGTATTCCAGGACTTCAAGCTCTTCCCCTTCTCCCTGCGGGAAAACGTCGAAGCGGGAGACTGCCTGCGGCCTGCGGACGATGCCTTCTTCGAGGAGACCCTAAAGCTCTCCGGCCTCTACGAGGATGCGCTAAAGCTGAAAAAGGGGTATGATACCACCCTCTTTAAAGGCTTCGATGAGGACGGCACCGAACTCTCCGGCGGGCAGCAGCAAAAGACCGCTATCAGCCGCGCCCTCTATCGCAATGCTCCCATCGTGATCCTGGATGAGCCAACGGCAGCCCTGGATCCCCTGGCAGAGTACGAGATCTATAAGAAATTTGACACGCTTGTCGGTGGGAAGTCCGCCATCTACATTTCCCACAGACTGTCCAGCTGTAAGTTCTGTGACCACATCGCCGTCTTCTCCGACAAGACCATCAAGGAGTACGGTACCCATGAGGAGCTGGTGAACCTCCCCGGCGGGATCTATGCCGAAATGTTCGCCGCCCAGGCACAGTACTACGTCGATGCCGTATCCTGATCCCATATGCCCCGGAACGCAAAAATGCTGTTCCGGGGCTTTTAGTTTCCCAAAAAAGCCAGAAAACCCGCTTATTTGAGAATTTACTGACAATAATGCCTTTTCTTTTGACAACAAATGTGATTTAATGTAACCGAGTATGTCTGTCTTTATGATGGGGCAGAGTCTACGCATTCGGGAGCAGCAGGCAGATGAAACTGACAGTTTTGGGGGCCCGGGGATCCATTCCCGTGGACGGACCCGAATTTACAATCTATGGAGGCGGCACCTCCGCTTATCTCCTGGAGGTGGCGGATCAGACCATCTTTCTGGACGCCGGGAGCGGACTGATGAACGCACCGGAGCATATGGATGGGCAGATCAGTATACTGCTGACCCACCCGCACCTGGATCACTTGATGGGGCTTTGCTTTTTCCGGCACCTCTTTGTGGCAGGCAAGGTGGTGACCATCTACGGCGCCGGCAGAGAAATCGGCGATGTACAGCAGCAGGTGGATCATCTGTTTGCGCCGCCGCTGTGGCCGGTGATGGTGGAGTCCTTCCCTGCGGACCTGCGTTTTTCCGATGTGAAGGAGACCTTCTTCCTGGGAGAGGTCCGGGTGGATTCCATGGAAGCCGTTCATCCCGGAGGCTGCACTGTTTTTCGCATCAGCTACGGAGGCAAATCCCTGGTCTATGCCACGGATTTTGAACATTCCGGAGATCTGGAGAAGAGACTGGCGGATTTTGCGAAAGGCTGCGATCTGCTGATCTATGACGGACAGTATTTTGAAGAGGAATACCCTCCCAGGGCGGGATATGGCCATTCCACCCCGGAGACGGGATTGCGGATCATGGAGGAAGCGGGAGCGGGAAGGCTGCTCCTGACCCATCACGATCCCAGACACACGGACGAGATGCTGGCAAAGCGGGAGCGGGAGCTGCAGGCTCTTTGCCTGGACGCCGCTTATGCGAAGCGTCTGCAGGTCATTGAGATTTAAAGAGCGGGTCACACGCAGGAGGGGAGACTGTGAGGGAACTATCGAATGACCGCCTGATCCAGATCGCCATAGAGCTGTCTGCGCAGAAAGACATCGACCTGGTGCTGGATCATATCATCGGCGAAGCCATGGATCTGACAGGCTGCGACGGAGGTACCGTCTACAGTCTGGAAGACGGCTTTTTACATTTTCATAATGTGGTGACCCGGTCCAAGGACTTTCACATGTCCAAGAGCCAGGGGAACATCACCCTGCCTCCGGTCTCTCTGGAGGCCGGAAATATCTGTGCTATCTGTGCCCGGGAAAAGAGACGCATCAATGTCCCGGACGTTTACGAATCCACTGAATTTGATTTCTCGGGGCCCAAAAAATACGACGCCCTGAACAATTACAGAACTACCTCCCTCCTGGTCCTTCCCATGGAGGATGACAAGGGAAATGTCATTGGAGTCCTGCAGCTTTTGAATGCTATGGATTCTGACGGGAATGTCATTCCGTTCTCGGAGGAGTACGAGCGGACCATCTACGCGCTGTCTTCTCTGGCTGCCGTGAGTATGAACAACCGCAGGCTGGCCCAGGAAGTGTATGACATCCTCCATTCCTTTGTACAGGTCATGGCCAGCGCCATCGACATGCGGAGTCCCTACAACGCCAATCACACCCGCAGCATGGTGCGCTACGGCAAGCGCTTTATCCGGTGGCTGAATGCCTCCGACAGCGAATGGAAATTCCCGGAGGATACCATCGATCCCTTCCTCATGAGCGTCTGGCTCCATGATGTGGGTAAGCTGGTGATCCCGCTGGAGGTCATGGATAAGGCGGACCGCCTGGGCGTGAATGTCACGGGGCTGATGCACAAGCTGGAGATCGCCGTTCTGATGCAGCGGATCCGCGGCCTGGAGCACCCTGAGGAGCGGGAGGCGGCGGAGGAAGAGATCCGCTATATCGAAAGCTCCCGGGATCTGATCCTTTCGAAAAACAGTGCCGGCTTCCTGCCGGATGATGTGATGGCACAGATCCGCGCCATGGGAGAGCACAGTGTGCTGGATTCCGAGGGGAATCCCGTTCCCATGCTGAACGAAACGGAGCTGCACTGCATGCTGATCCAGAAGGGTACCCTGACGGATGAGGAGCGGCAGATCATGCAGAGCCATGTGGTGCGGACGTCGGAAATGCTCTCCCGCATGAAGTTCAGCGGATCCTACATGAAGGTGCCGGAATGGGCCGGCGGACACCATGAGCTGCTGGACGGCAGCGGGTATCCGAAGCACATGACGGCGGAGCAGCTGCCGAAGGAAGTGCGGCTCCTGACCATCATCGATATCTACGATGCTCTTACGGCAGAGGACAGACCCTACAAGCCGCCCATGCCCTGTGAGAAGGCCCTGGGGATCCTCCACAGTATGGTGGAGGAGGGCAAGCTGGACGGGGAGATCCTGGATCTCTTTGAGAAGAGCGGTGCCTGGAAAAAAGACCATGCCGCCGATAGGGACAATGAATGAAAGATGACACACATGTCAAAATCGCTCCATGGAGCTGACCTAAAACAGTTCAGGTGGAAACCATGAAGAAAAAGAAACTATTCCCTGTTTTGATCTCGCTGGCCGTGGCCGGGCTCTTTGCCCTGGTGGCCTACCTTGGACTTCTCCGCCGTTTTGACAGATGGCTGGAGGATGCCCTCTTTCAGCGCCCTTCCCTGATCTCCGGGGATGTGGTGGTCATCGGCATCGACGAGAGAGCCCTGGAGGAGCTGGGACCCTACAGCACCTGGACCCGGGACAATATGGCCATGGCCCTGGAAGCGTTGAACGCAGATCCTGCCAAAAAGCCCGCCGTGGTCGCCATCGATACCCTCTACTCCGGCCCCTCCACGCCGGAAGCGGATGCGCATCTGGTGAAAGCCGCTGCGGATCTGGGCAACGTGGTCACAGCCGGACTGGGGATCTTCGGAACGGATTACGTCCGCAAGGAAGACGGGAACTACCAGATCGATTCCTACGCCCTCCTGGGGTACGAGGAATCCTATGAAGCCCTGAAAAATGTCACGACTGTCGGCCACATCAACGCCATGCAGGATACGGACGGCGTGATGCGCCATGCGGTCCTCTACGCCGATCTGCCGGAAGGACGGAGAGTCTATTCCATGGCCGCAGAGGCATCCAGACTCTTCCTGGCCCGCTCCGGGCGGGAGCTGGTGCTGCCCCCCACGGATGCGAGAGGACATTTCTACGTCTCCTTCAGCGGAGGCCCCGGGGATTTTTATGACGGCGTATCCATCGCGGATCTGATCGCAGGGACGGTGCCTGCGGACTATTACGCGGACAAGATCGTTTTCATCGGCCCCTATGCCGGGGGCCTGCAGGATGCAGTCTACACGCCCGTGGACCGTTCCCGCCAGATGTACGGCGTGGAGTACCAGGCCAATGTGGTGGAAGCACTCCTTTCGGAGGATTTCCCCCGGGAAGTAAGTGACGCCCTTCAGGCAGTGCTGCTCTTTGTACTCTGCTTCGTCTGCCTGCTGCTTTTCCTGCGCCTGGGGGTGCGGCCCGGCGGCGCTGTGTTTGCAGGGGTGACGATCCTGGGGATCCTCATCAATTACCTGCTCTACCGCGGTGGATTCATTACACATCCCTTATGGCTGCCCTTGAGCCTCTTCCTGCTCTATGCGGGATCCGTGGCGGTGCACTATTTCCGTTCCTCTGCGGAAAAGCGCAGAGTGCAGAACATGTTCCAGCGCTATGTGGATCCGGACATCGTCCGGGAGCTCCTGCGGGAAGGCACCGAGAGCCTGGGCCTGCAGGGCAGACTTTGTGACATTGCTGTCCTTTTTGTGGATATCCGCGGATTTACCACCATGTCAGAGCGGATGGATCCGGAGACCGTGGTCAGCATCCTGAATGAATATCTGGGCATGACCAGTGATGTGATCCATCGCCACAAGGGGACTCTGGACAAATTCGTCGGCGACTGCACCATGGCATTCTGGGGCGCACCGCTTCCTCTGGAGGATCCCTGCTATCTGGCCTGCCAGACCGCACTGGACATTCAGGCGGGGGCCCGGGAGATCTCGAAGCGCCTGGAGGAGACCATCGGGGAATCCATTCACTGCGGCGTGGGCGTGAACTTTGGTCCCGCTGTCGTGGGAAATATCGGCGCGGAGAGCCGCATGGACTTTACCGCCATCGGAGATACCGTGAATACGGCGGCCAGACTGGAGGCCAATGCACCGAAGGAAATGGTCTACATCAGCCGTAGCGTGGCAGACGCCCTGGGAGACAGGGCCAGGACCACCTCTCTGGGCGGCACCGTCAAGCTGAAAGGCAAGGCGGAAGGCTTTGAAGTGTTGACCCTGGACAGCCTGGAAGGCTATCAGGGCTATTGGAAGGAATCCTGATCGTTATCTTGTTCGGAGGGAGAAAGAGAGTATTATGAGCCAAGAAGGAAAGGTACAGCAGAAGCCGGATGAGGTAAATAAGCGGAGCAAAAAACTGCTTCTCATCATCCTGTGTGCGGTCCTTGTGATCGCGGGGATCGTGGCGGCCGTCCTTTTTCTGAACGGGAAAAACAAGCTGAGCGCGGTGGTGATCCGTCTCATTGAGCGGGACGGCACGGTAGCCATGCAGGATGAAAAAGGCTCTGCCCGGGAACTCCTGGACAACATGCGCTTGAACAGCGGAAGCCTCTTAAGCACGGGGTCCGACGGCCTCTTAAAGCTGGACATGGACACCACGAAGATCGTCACCATGGTGGAGGATTCCCGTCTGGCTGTCAAAAAGGACGGCAAGGCCCTGGCACTGGATCTGCTGCAGGGAAGTCTTCTCTTTAATGTGACCGAAAAGCTTAATGACGACGAGAGTTTTGATATCAGCACTTCCACCATGCTGGTGGGTATCCGCGGTACCAGTGCCTGGATCGATTCCAATACGGGGGATGTTTATCTCCTGGACGGCAAGCTCCACATCACCGGTACCAATCCGAACACCGGCGCCACCAAAGAGATCGAGATCGTGGCGGGCCAACATGTCCACGTCTACCTATTTGATGATAAGGTGGGGGATGACAGTGTCGACTTTTTCGTGGAAAACGTAAGCCCTCATGACCTGCCCGAGCGTCTGCGTCAGCTCTTGCGGCAGGATCCGGAGCTGGAGCCTCTGCGGAAGAGGATCCTGGAGGATACCGGCTGGGTACCCGAGGAATTTGATGACTGGCTCTTCCCTGAGGATGAGAATCCCGTGGACACTGTGGAAGAACCCACGGAGCCCGAAGAGGAGCCCGGTGTGACCTACGGCCTCACCTGGATTATTGACGGCAGTGTCATGTCCGGCGGTGACTACCCCGATTCCTATGTCTACGGAGAGGGACTCGCCGGCTTCCCGTCTCCTGCAAAGGAAGGGTATACCTTTGACGGCTGGTACGAAGATGCGGATCTGACCACCTCCGCGGACGCCATCGGCAAGGGTGATGAAGGCGACCGGACTTTCTTCGGCACCTGGATCGAGGACGGCACCGAGATCGGCGAGACCTACTCCGTGCTCTATACCGTTACGGGACTGAAGTCCTTCAATGCAGGAGAATTTAAACTCGTCACTTCCTATGTCAGCGGCGAGGAGACCGCACTGGTAAAGCCCGAGAAGCCCGGGTATACCTTTGACGGCTGGTATGCGGACGAGGGATTGAAGCAGTCCGTAACTGCCATCTCCGAGGAAGAGGTTGGCAATATCCGCCTCTACGGAAAATTCATTCCCATGGAGTTTAAGATCTCCTATGCAGTGGACGGCATCGCAAGCTTTGACGCCGCCGGCTACGGCATGCCCATGACCTACAAGGTGGGATCCGAGATCGATATCCCCAGTCCTTCCATCTGGGGCTATGATTTCTACGGCTGGTACACCGACAATACCATGAAGGAGGCGGTCTCCACCCTGCCCGAGGACACCGTGGGAGACATCGGCCTCTACGGCATCGCCGTGAAGACCGCGGATGAGAAGACCCACAACATCTTCTACGTGGTGGAAGGGATCCAGGGCTTTAACCCCGGTGATTACGGTTTGGCGCTGACCTACACGGAAGGGGTTGGCTCCGGGCTGACCATTCCGTCCATTCCGGGATATACCTTTGACGGCTGGTACGCGGATGCGGGCCGCACCACCCCCATCAGTGCGATCTCTGCGGCAGAAAAAGAGGATGTGACAGTCTACGGCGTTGCAAGATCCGCAAGCTATACCATCAGCTATCAGGTTGCCGGAATGGGCAGCTTTGACCCTGCTGCCTACAATCTGCCCACCACCTACACTGCCGGAACGGCTGTCGCCCTCAGCGTCCCCCAGATCGAAGGCAGGACCCTGGACGGCTGGTATTCCGACGGCGCAAGGACACAGCAGATCACCGAAATCTCCGCTACATCCACCGGTAATGTGACGGTCTACGGAAGGGTGACGAACAATACCTACAACATCATCTATTCCATTGCCGGCCTGAATGCCTTTGATCCTCTGGCATACAATCTGCCTGTCACCTACACCTACGGTACGGCGGTGGATCTTTCCGTACCTGCCATCGCTGGCTATGACTTTAACGGCTGGTACTCCGATGCGGGATTGACCACGTCCCTTACCCGGATCTCCGCGACCCAGACGGGGGATGTGACCTGCTATGGGCAGGTGACGGGACTCACCTTTGGGGTCACCTACACGGTAACGGGTATCACGAATTTTGATGCCGCAGCCTATAATCTGCCCTCTACCTATACTGCCGGAACGGCGACGGCTCTGCCGCAGCCCACATCCACCGGCTATGATTTTGACTGCTGGTACACCGATGCGAACCTCACCATGCCCATCACGGAGATCCCTGCGGACAGCAGGGGAGATCTGACACTTTACGGCTCCGCAACAGCCAGGACCTTTGGTATCACATATACGCAGATGGTATATGAATTAGGCCAGCAGCCCGCCTCCTCACAGCTGGCGCTGAACGCGGCGCAGCCGGAGATCGCAGGCGTGGCGGTGCCCCTGACCTTTACCTATTCCGAAACGACGGATACAGCGCTTCCGGCCCTGAACAGGATCGTCCAGGGAACCGGTAATAATGCCGCCACTTATACGTACTACATGGAGTTCCTGGATCAGAACAGCAATCCCATCACTTCCATTCCTGCAGGGACGGACGGGGATGTGGAGATCTTTGTCAGGGCCTACGTCCTCGCGGATGCAATGAACCAGCGTACGGAAATGCTTTCCAACGTGAGAGTGACGAATGGGGTCCTCGACTGCCGTGATGCAAACGGCAACGGCTGCTACGTGGATCTGTCAGCCAACTCTGATCTCTTTATGCAGGATGCAAACGGTGACGTTCATCTGTTCACCGCATGGAATGACACGACCTTACTGGGTGCGGTGACGGAAACGGGCGGCATTGACTCCCGGAACTATACGTCGTCCACCGGACAGTCTACCACCGGACTCCAGACGACCATCACCGCGTACAGCAACTATGATGCCCAGACGGGCGCACTCACCGGCGAGGGAACATACTGCATGGCCTTTGTCTTCACCACTGCCAATCCTGCCGGCGGTGTGCAGGGATACCTGAGTGACTCCGTGCTGAATCCCGTCTAACGGCAGGGTTTGAAAGAAAGGGAAAGGGAGCTTTTATGAGTGAAGAAGCAAAAGTGCAGCAGGCCCCGGAAGAGGGGAAAAAGCACAACAAAAAACTGCTCATCATCATCCTGTGTGCGATCCTGGTGATCGCAGGGATCGTGACGGCAGCCCTGTTGCTAAACGGAAAAAATAAGTTGAGCGCCGTGGTGATCCGCCTCATTGAACGGGACGGAGCAGTCGCCATGCAGGACGAAAAGGGCTCTGCCCGGGAACTCCTGGACAACATGCGCCTAAACAGCGGCAGCCTCCTGACCACAGGAGCGGACGGCCTCCTGAAGCTGGACATGGATGCGACGAAGATCGTCACCATGGTGGAGGATTCCCGTCTGGCCATTGAAAAGAGCGGCAAGGCGCTCTCCCTGGATCTGCAGCAGGGGAGCCTGCTCTTTAACGTGACGGAAAAGCTCAATGACGATGAATCCTTTGATATCCGCACCTCCACCATGCTGGTGGGTATCCGCGGGACCAGCGCCTGGGTGGATGCAGATACCTCCGACCTCTATCTGCTGGACGGCAACCTTCACATCACGGGGATCAATCCGAATACCGGCGGTACCCGGGAGACCGACATCACCGCAGGCCAGCACATCCGGGTGTATCTCTTTGACGACAAGTCAGGAACCGACAGTGTGGACTTTTTCGTGGAAGAAGTGCAGCCCCATGATCTGCCCGAGCGTCTGCGTCAGATCCTGCGGGAGGATCCGGAGCTGGCGCCTCTGCGGACCAGGATCCTGGAGGACACCGGCTGGGTGCCGGATGACTTTGACGAATGGCTCTTCCCGGAGGACACCGGTGATGTGACCGATCAGCCGGTAGCACCGGAGACTGAGCCCGAAGCGGGAGTGACCTACGGCCTCACCTGGATCATTGACGGCAGTGTCATGTCCGGCGGTGATTATCCGGATTCCTACGTCTATGGCGAGGGCCTCTCCGGGTTCCCTTCTCCCACCAGAGAGGGCTATACCTTTGACGGCTGGTATGAGGATGCGGATCTGACCACCTCTGCCTCTGCCATCGGTGCGAAGGATGAAGGCGACAGGACCTTCTACGGCACCTGGCTTGAGGACGGCACCGAGGTGGGCGAGACCTATTCCGTACTCTATTCCGTCACGGGTCTGAAGTCCTTCAGCGCAGGAGAATTGGGGCTCGTCACTTCCTATGTCAGCGGCGAGGAGACCGCGCTGGTAAAGCCTGAGAAGCCCGGCTATACCTTCGACGGGTGGTATGAGGACGAGGCCATGAAAAAGGCCACCTCCGCCATTCCCGAGGAACAGGTGGGCAATGTCCGGCTGTACGGCAGGTTCATTCCTCACGAATACAAGATCTCTTACGCAGTGGACGGCATCAGCAGCTTTGATGCCGCGGGGTACGGCATGCCCATGACCTACAAGGTGGGCTCCGAGATCGATATCCCCAGTCCTTCCATCTGGGGCTATGATTTCTACGGCTGGTACCGGGACAACACCATGAAGGAGGCGGTATCCTACATCCCCGCCGA
>JAILAF010000095.1 GCA_024681775.1 Lachnospiraceae bacterium | reverse complement strand
TGCCATGGAGGGATTCCATTTCAAGAATCTGGGAGACATCTTCCATGTGGATCCGGAGGAGATCTTTGCCAACAAGAAGCCCCGCGTCATCGGCACCGATGCCAGAGCGGTGATCGAGGAGTATCTCTCCGAGCACAATCGTCTGGATCATCACACGGGAGAGCGGCTGATCGTTCTGGAATAAGGGGGACCGCGTCAGATAGGAAAAACCCCTTCCGGGAGCGCAAAATATATTGAAAAACGGCGTTGTTTCGTATATAATACCGTCTATATGTTGATACAAGGGACAAAAAGCAAAGATGAGAGTTATGCTTGCATAAACGAGCATCTTTGTTTGAATGGCCCGTACAAGCGTGAGCAAGTAGCAATTTCCTGTGAAAGCAGGAAATTAGCGGATTGCGAATGCATGACAACAGAGCGCAAAGCGGTCTGTTGTACTGTAGAAGTGCGAAAGCAGCGAAGCTGCGAAGCAATTCGTGGTATCAACAAAGAAGAATAAAGATATAAAGGACGAGAAGAAAATGGCATTACTGGATCAATGGAAAGACATCGCCTACAACGAGAATGAAAGCAGAGAGAAGCTGGAGAAGCTTTGGAATGTTTACTTTCTCAAGGAGAAAGGCGTATACGAGAAGCTGCTGAAGAATCCCGACGAGGTCGTCAACGGCACCGTGAAGGAGCTGGCAGAGAAGTACGAGCTCTCCCTGATGGAGATGACCGGCTTCCTGGACGGCATCAATGATAGCCTGGTTACTCCCAACCCCATCGAGGAGATGGAGGAGGACACCGAGGTCCGCATCGAAATCGATAAGCCCCTTCTGTACAAGAACATGGTGGCTGCCGGCGCAGACTGGCTGTACAACCTGCCTGAGTGGGATGCCATCTTTGACGAGGAAACCCGCAAGGAGCTCTACAAAGAGCAGAAGAGATCTACCACCATCGTCAAGGAAACGAAGGTTTATCCCAATGATCCCTGCCCCTGCGGCAGTGGCAAGAAGTATAAAAAGTGCTGCGGTAAAAAGGCGTAAAGAATTCAGGAGGGCTTTCCGTTGGGAGTGCCCTCTTGTGGCTTTTTTAGGAATGATGCGACGCAGCGGGGTGATCCGTTGCATCGTTTGAAGAATCCGCAAAGGAGCTGCGTATGGACAAAACACAGAAAAACTTAAGGACCGGCGCTTACATTGCCTCCGTGTGCTATATCGTGGTGGGCCTGGTGGCCATCATCATGCCGGAGGACATGCTGAAGCTCCTGATCTACATCGTGGGCGGTGCCTGCATCGTGGGCGGAGCTGTCTTCGTCATCAATTACCTGATCCGGGATGTGAAGATCAACTATTTCCGGAACGATTTTCTCCACGGTCTGGTGGCCATCCTGCTGGGCATCATCGTGATCCTGAAATGGGAGACGGTGATCTCCATGGTGCCTCTGTGCCTGGGGATCCTGGTGATGATCAGCGGCTGCATCAAGCTGCAGAACGCCATCGACTTAAAACGCATGGACTCGAAGTCCTGGGTACGCCTTCTGGTGGTGGCTGTGATCAACCTGATCCTGGGTGCCATACTGGTGGCAAATCCCTTTACAACGGCCGTGGTTTTGCTGAGAGCCCTGGGCGTGGGCCTGATCTTCAGCGGCGTGACGGACCTGCTTTCCACCCGGTTTTTCTCCAGAGAGTGGAAGAAGAGCGAGGAAGTGGTGGCGGCAGCTGCGGAGGTGAAGCCGGAGGAGGCATCCGCCGGGGAAGAGAGCAGTGAATCCATAGACAAGGAACTGTAAGAAGCTGCCGAAAGCGGCAGGTACCTGGTTCAAAAAGGACGGGGTGCGCTGCGGACCGCGGAAAGCGGTCAGGGAAGCGGCACGCCGGAAGAAGGACGGAAGCATCGGACAGGATGCGGAAAGGAACCGATATGAAGAAACTTGAAGAGTATGTAGTGAGCATTCCCGATTTCCCCGAGCCGGGGATCATTTTCCGCGATGTGACCAGTGTTCTGCAGGATGCGGATGGCTTACATATGGCCATCGAAAGCATGCAGAAGCTCATCGACGGTCTGGATTATGACGTGGTTGTCGGCCCCGAGTCCAGAGGATTTATCTTCGGAACTCCTCTGGCATACAACAATCACAAGCCTTTTGTGCTGATCCGCAAGAAGGGCAAGCTCCCCCGTGAGACGGTGGAGAAGACCTACGATCTGGAGTACGGCACCGCGACCATCGAGATGCACAAGGACAGCATAAAGCCCGGTCAGAAGGTGCTGATCGTGGATGACCTCATCGCAACCGGCGGTACCACCCAGGCCATGGTGGAGCTCATTGAGTCCCTGGGAGGCAAGGTGGTCGGCGTATGCGTGCTGATGGAGCTGGCCGGACTGAAGGGCAAGGAGAAGCTGGGAGACATCCCTCTGTTCTCCGCGATCGTTTATCCCGGGAAGTGATTTGATCCAGGGTCATTAATCAAAAATGGGAATCATGCTTGCATGAATGAGCATTTTTGATTAAATGACCCGTACAAACATGAGTAAGCAGCAATTTCCTGCGAAGACAGGAAATTAGCGGATTACGAATGCATGACAACAGAGCGCAAAGCGGTCTGTTGTAGTGTAGGAATGCGGGAGTTGCGAAGCAACGGAGCAGTCCGTAGGATCAAAGTTGAAGTAGAACATAAGAGAATCGGGAGAGCATCTCACGTAAAAGAAAGGAGGTAATGCGCATGACGGATCCCAAAGAACTACCCAGCAATGTGATCGATGATACGGAAGTGGAGCCGGTACAGACCTTTGTGGCGCCGGAAGAATTGCATGAACAGCTGATCGCCACCGTGCGCAGATACCATCCCAGTGACGATCTGTCCCTGATCGAGAAGGCTTACGAGACCGCCTGCGAGGCCCATTGTCAGCAGGTGAGAAAGTCCGGTGAGCCCTATATCATCCATCCCTTGAACGTGGCCATTATCCTGGCGGATCTGGAGATGGATAAGGAGACCATTGCCGCAGGCCTTCTCCATGATGTGGTGGAAGACACCAAGATGACGGAGGAGGACCTGGAGCGGGAGTTCGGCCCCGAGGTGGCCAGTCTGGTAGACGGCGTCACCAAGCTGGAGCAGATCCCTCTGTCCACCGACATGGACCAGAACCAGGCAAAGCTGGAGATGCAGGCGGAGAACCTGCGGAAAATGTTCCTGGCAATGGCAAAAGACATTCGTGTCATAATGATCAAGCTGGCAGACCGCCTTCATAACATGAAGACTCTGCAGTACCAGAGCCCCGCCAGCCAGATCCGTATCGCCAGAGAGACCCTGGATATCTACTGCCCCATTGCACAGCGCCTGGGCATCAGCAAGATCAAGGTGCAGCTGGATGACCTGGCACTGATGTATCTGGAGCCGGAAGCATATACGGAGCTGGAACGGAGCATCCATGCCCAGAAGGAAGAGCGGGAGACCTATATCAAGAGCATCGTGGGTGAGGTCAGCGGATACATCCGGGAAGCCGGCATCGACGCCACCGTTTACGGGCGCGTAAAGCATCTGTTCTCCATCTACAAAAAGATGAAGAACCAGAATAAGACTCTGGACCAGGTCTATGACCTTTTTGCGGTGCGTATCATCGTGGATTCCGTGCGGAGCTGCTACGAGGTGCTGGGCATCATGCATGAGCATTACATGCCGATCCCAGGCCGTTTCAAGGACTACATCGCAATGCCGAAGTCCAACATGTACCAGTCCCTGCATACCACCCTGATGGGTACCACCGGGCAGCCCTTCGAGGTGCAGATCAGGACCTTTGAGATGCACAAGGCGGCGGAATACGGTATCGCTGCCCACTGGAAATACAAGGAGAACTCCGCGGGCCTGCACAGTGTCCACGGCGAGGAGGAGAAGCTGACCTGGCTGCGCCAGATCCTGGAGTGGCAGCAGGATCTCTCCGACAACAGCGAGTTCATGAGTCTCTTAAAGAACGACCTGGATCTGTTCTCCGACCATGTTTATTGCTTTACCCCTACCGGTGAGGTCAAGAATCTGCCGGTGGGTTCCTGCCCCATCGATTTTGCCTACAGCATCCATTCCGCCGTAGGAAACCGCATGGTGGGAGCGCGGGTCAACGGCAAGCTGGTACCCATCGATTACCAGATCAAAAACGGGGACCGGATCGAGGTCATCACCTCTCAGAATACCAAGGGCCCCAGCCGCGACTGGCTGAACATCGTCAAGAGTACCCAGGCCAAGAGCAAGATCAATCAGTGGTTCAAAAACCAGTCCAAGGAAGACAATATCGCCAAAGGCAAGGAGTTGCTCCATACCTACTGCAAGGCCAAGGGGATCGATCTTTCGGATATGCTGACTCCCGCTTACCAGCAGGAGATCATTACCAAATATGCGTACCATGACTGGGATTCCATCCTGGCAGCGGTGGGCCGGGGCGCTTTGAAAGAGGGCCAGGTCGTCAACCGCCTCCGGGAGCTCTACGAGATGGATCATCCCAGAGTCCTGACCAACGAGGAGATCCTGGCTTCCATCGCGGAGTCCAATGCCACACTGGGCAGGACCTCCACGAGACATGCCAAGAGCGGCATCGTGGTCAAGGGTATGACAGATCTGTCGGTTCGTTTTTCGAAATGCTGCAGTCCCGTTCCCGGGGATGAGATCATCGGCTTCGTCACCAGAGGAAGAGGCATCTCTATCCACCGGACGGACTGTATCAATGTACTGAATCTGCCGGAATTCGAAAGGGCGCGCCTTATCGATGCCCAGTGGCAGCAATCGGATTCCGAGGAGCGCTACATGGCGGAGATCAAGATCTACGCCAACGATCGTACCGGCCTCCTTGCAGATATATCCAGAGTCATGACGGAGCGCAATATTTCCATCCACGCCCTGAACACCAGGACCAACAAGCAGGGAATCGCTACCCTGACCCTAAGCTTTGAGATCTCCGGTAAGGAGGAACTGGCAAGGCTGGTGGAGAAGCTCCGCGGTATCAGCGGTGTCATTGACATCGAGAGAAGTGTGGGATGAGTATGGGAGAGATCAGGATCGGTCGCATGACCATCGGCGTCTACGGAACCAATTGCTATTTTCTCTATCGGGAGGGGAATCCGGATTGCGTGGTGATCGATGCCCCTGACAGAGGAGAGGAGATCGCGGAGCGCCTGGAGGAAAAAGAATTTCATGTTCGCGGGATCCTGCTGACCCACGGACATTTTGATCACATCTGGGGCGCCGAGGATCTGAAAAAAGCTGCGAACAGATATGGAGCAGGAAGGGGAGAGGAGCCCGTGCTTTTGTATGCCTTGGATGCGGAGGAAGAGCTCCTGCATGACACTGATATGAATGTGTCCGCATCGATGCGCAGACCCTTTACCGTCACCCCGGACAGATATCTGAAGGATGGCGAGGAACTTACGCTCGCAGGCATCACCTTCCGGGTCATTGCCACCCCCGGTCACACGGCGGGCAGCGCCTGCTTTTATGTGGAGGAAGCGGGATTCTTGCCTGCGGGAGACACCCTCTTTGAGGAGTCCGTGGGCCGGACCGATTTTCCCACGGGCAGCATGAGCGCCCTGGTCCGTTCCGTGCGGGAGAAGCTCTTTGTGCTGCCGGATGATACGAAGGTGTATCCAGGTCACGGCGAGCCTACCACCATCGGACATGAGAAAAAGTACAACCCCTTTGTGGCGGAGTGATGATGGACATTCGAAATCAATATATCTATGTGGAACCGGAGCTCTATACGACCGATGTTTTGGCCATGCTCCGGTCCTTTTTTCCTGAAAAGAATCTGAAAGTGGCCGTGCCCGAGTCCCGCCCGGAGACGCGGGAGGAGGCTGCACGGGACGGGTACTTCTGCACCGTAAAATGTGACGGGCATGTCGCTTCCGTAGAGATCTTCGGGAGACAGCTGACATACCCCGAGGCCCCGGAGGCAGGAGAGCAGCTGACGGATAAAACCTTCAAAAAAGGGCTGGGAGCCTTTCTCTACCGGATCTTGCAGGAGGAGACGGGGCGGAGCCTGCCCTGGGGGAACTTAAACGGCGTGCGTCCCACCAAGCCCGCTTTCCGCGCACTGCAGGCCGGGAAGACCCGGGAGGAGATCCTGGAGAGCTACGGCAGGGAACATTTTGTCAGCAGAGAAAAAGCGGAGCTTGCCGTGGACATTGCCGGCAGGGAGTTGGGGCTCCTGCGGTGCTTTGATCATGACGGGGCCGGAGTCAGTGCCGGGTACAGTCTTTACATCGGGATCCCTTTTTGTCCCAGCACCTGTCTGTACTGCTCCTTTACCTCCTTCCCCATTGCCGCTTACCGCGGGGAGACGGACCGGTATGTGGACTGTCTGCTGCGGGAACTGGAGGGCACTGTGCGCCTTATGGGAGGGAAAGCGCCCGACACGGTCTATGTGGGAGGAGGTACCCCCACCACGCTTTCTGCCATGCAGATGGACAGACTCCTGGGAGAACTGGCGTCACAGCTGGATCTGACGGATATCGCGGAACTCACGGTGGAGGCGGGCAGAGCAGACTCCATCACCCCGGAGGCGCTGGAAGTCATGAAGCGCAGAGGCGTCACCCGGATCTCCATCAATGCCCAGACCATGCAGCAGAGGACTCTGGATGTCATCGGCAGGAGAGCGTCCGTATCCCAGGTCCGGGAAGCCTATGCCGCTGCCAGAGCATGCGGCTTTGACAATATCAACATGGACCTGATCCTGGGGCTGCCGGGAGAGACTGCCGCCGATGTGGCGGATACCATGGAGCAGGTGCAGGACCTGCGCCCAGAGTCCCTGACGGTCCATTCCCTGGCCATCAAACGGGCTTCCGCCCTTTCCCGGATCATCGAGGAAAAGGGGATGCCGGTGCTGGAAAATACGGCACAGACCATGGAGATCGCAGCCCGGGGAGCCGCACAGATGGGGCTTTTGCCCTACTATCTCTACCGGCAGAAAAACATGTCCGGGAACTTCGAGAATGTGGGCTATGCCCTGCCCGGGAAATACGGCTATTACAACGTGCTCATGATGGAAGAGCTCCAGAGCATTCTGGCGCTGGGAGCAGGCGTGGTGAGCAAAAGCGTTCTGCCGGGCCCCCCTCTGCAGATCCGCAGGTGTGAGAATGTCAAAGACGTGCGCCTCTACATGGATATGACAGAGGATATGGTGAAGCGGAAAGAGGAATTGTTCGCATAGGTAAGGGTTTCATAAGGTTTTTCCATCATCCGCATTGTAGTAAACGGAGAACCCTTGTGATATAATGAAGGTTGACTTCTTGGGCAGGAAGGAGGGCGGCTTATGAGCGAGAACAGCAGTGAAAAGTCCCGTTCCGGATTCTGGAAAAATCTGGCCGGCTGGTTTGGATTTGAACGGAAATCCGAATATGTCCGCAATTATTTTGCGGATGTCAATGTGCATACCTCTGTTTATATGTCCTTTATCATCCTCGGGCTTGAGATCTATGTCATGTATTACAAGCTCAGTAAGGCCTTTGATGCGGGACTTGTCCTGAAGGGCTTCACGCTGTATCGGGAAGGGGAGAAGTACAAGACACTGTTTACCGTGCTGAAGGATAACCTCCTGCTGTCCGCAATGGCGCTGGTGATGCTGCTCTTTGCAGCCTATTACCGTAAGAACGCCCACAGCGGAGATCAGAAGCTCCGCAGGAAACTCACAGTCTTCAGCTTCCTGCTGGACATAGTTTTTTCCTACATCTGCCTGTACTTCGGATTTGTGACCTCCAGGTCCGATTATGAGAAGGGCAATCAGATCCTGACCTTTGTGACCATGATCCTGTTCGTGGCCTGTCTGCTGATCTGGAGCCCCTACGCATCCACGGTGATCCTAACTGTGATCTTCTGGTGCTTCCTGAAGTTCGGTGTGGATTATTTCGCACTGACCTCCGTGAACGGGTCCAACGGCGACAGGATCAATTATGCCACCTTCTTTATCTCCCTTTTGATGGTGAGCTTCAGCATTTACCATCAGCGAAAAGCGGAGGCCATCAAGGACGAATCCCTGGAGTCCGCCAACCGCAGTCTGAAAAAGATGACGGTGACGGATGATCTCACAGGGATCTCCAATATGAGCAATTTTGTCTACGAAGCCGGGCGGAAGCTGAAGGATCCCGAGACGGATCCCGGCTCTCTGGTCTTCCTCTTCGCGGACATTTCGAACTTCGGGAATTTCAATGACAAGTACGGTTATGAGGAGGGTAACAAGCTCCTGCGCAAGACGGCGGAGATCCTGACGGATGTCTTCCCGGAGAGTCTGGTGGCGCGACAGTCTGATGATCATTTCGTGGTGCTGACTGCGAAGCAGAACATCAAACAGCTGGATGTGGCAAAGGAACGGATCCGTGAGGGTTATACTGGCATCCGTCTGGGGCTGAAGGCAGGCGGGTACTACCCCACGGACCGGGAGACGGACCCCAATATCGCCTGCGACAGAGCCCGTTATGCATCCACCACCATCAAGAAGCAGTTTGATGACGACTATGCGGTGTATGATGACTCCATGGCGGACAGCTTCGCCCGGAGACAGTACATCATCAACAATCTGGACACTGCCATCGAAAACGGGTACATCAAGCCCTACTATCAGCCGGTGGTCTGGGCGGAGAATCACAAGCTCTGCGGCTTTGAGGCTCTGGCCCGCTGGATCGATCCCGATCACGGCTTTATGTCCCCCGGAGACTTCATTCCCATCCTGGAGGAGTACCGGCAGATCTACAAGCTGGATCTGGCCATCATGCGCAGCGCCCTTGCGGACATCAAAAGGTCCATGGATATGGGCTTCCCCGGGATCCCCGTTTCTCTGAATTTTTCCCGCGTGGACTTTGAACGTGCCGGTCTGGTGGGAGAGCTGGAGAAAGCCATTCGGGATGCCGGCATTCCACGGAAGCTGATCCATGTGGAGGTGACGGAGAGTACCTTAAGCCAGTACCAGAGCAGGATGCATGAGACCCTGACGGAACTACACGACAAGGGGTATGCCATTTGGCTGGACGATTTCGGTTCCGGGTATTCCGCGCTGAACGTGCTGAAGGATTTTGCCTTTGATGTGATGAAGATCGACATGATCTTCCTGCGGGGGTTTGAAACCAATCCCAAGGCCCGTGTGGTACTGAAAAATGTGGTGGATCTGGCCGGCGCCGTTTCCATGCGCACCCTGACGGAGGGCGTGGAGACCGCGGAGCAGGCCGAATATTTAAGGAGCATCGGCTGTGAGAGACTGCAGGGATACCTCTTCGGCAAGCCCATGCCCTTTGAAGAAGCAACGCAGAAGATCTCGGACGGACACCTGGTGGTTTCGGAGGAGCTGATGATTCCCGGGACGGATGCGGAATAAGGATGTTTTTGCAATGAAAAATGGTATGCGAACAATGGCTGCGCTGCTGGCGGCGCTGCTCCTTTCGGGCTGCGGCGGTCAGGAGGCGCTTCCTGCGCAGGAGGGCGATGAGGCGGACGCCCGGGAGGAATTTTTGGATTCCCTGGGGGCCGCTGCGGAAGAGGAGGCGGATACGCTGGGATCTTCCGTCTATAGCTTCCAGATTTCCGTCGGCGGAGTGATCTACACCTTTCCCATGATGGGAAAGGAGCTGCAGGAGCTGGGATGGGAACCGATTTCGTCTCTGGACGCTCTGGGGGCCCATTACTTCCGGCAGGTGACCTACCGGAACGGAGATGGCGCAGAGCTGGATTTTATCCTGTACAACAAGGCGGACAGCGAGGTCCTTCTGGGCAACACCATCGTGGAAGGCTATGTCTACAACGCGGCTTCGGATGCGGACCGCAAGCTTGATGTGATGTTCCCCGGAGGATTTCTGTCGGGAGTCAGTACCGCGGAAGAAATGCGGCCTGTCTATGGGGAGCCCACGGAAGAGACGGTGACGGAGGACGGACTGACCCTCTGGCGCTATGAATACAGCGAACATATCTACACGGAAGTTTCCTTCCGTGACGGTATTTTGGAAAACATGACATCCAGCTGCATCGGTGCGGTGCCCGTCGGCTACAGTGTCAGCAGGCTGAACGTCAAGGGGGATGAACCGGAATATGTGAAGGATTACAAAGCGCCCAAGGCCTTTGAGAACGATCCCTTCTCCTATGTCTACGTGCTGGAGGGAGAGTACTACAGACTGCGCACGCCTCTCAAAGCATTTCTGGAAAACGGCTGGGAGATCCGGGAGCGGAAGAGCAACGACTGCGCAGGCAACGCCTCTTCCTTTATCACCCTCTTTCTGCAGCAGGGTTACGAGACCGATCCTGCCACGGGACAGGAGGTCCCCACGGGGCTCCTGCTGGATATGACGGTGTACAACGAGGACGGGTTCATTCAGCCCCTGGAAAACTGCCTGGTGGAAGACCTGTACCTCTATGATTACGGCGATTCCGCGGAAGCGTCGGGCGCAGGGATCAGCGCTTCTCTGGAAGGCGGCATTACCCTGGGGATGAGCGCCGACGATGTCATGCGCATCCTGACAGGGATGGGCGTGACCCCCGTTACGGAGGAGAGCGGTTCCTTCCTGTATTACCGCGTGGAGGATCCGGAGAATCCGAAGAACGGCTATCTCTTCTGCTTTGGAGAAAACGGACTGACCTCCATGGAAGTATTGCTGACCTACGGAGACTGAGCAGGGCGCTCGGTCGGGATCCGAAACGGACGATAAGAAAAAATGATCGAAGTTCCGGCCGCGCAGGCCGGATGAGGAAAGGAAACAAGGCTATGGCAATGAACAAAAAACCCACCACCGGAATGCGGGACATCCTTCCGGAGGAGATGCGGATCCGCCAGTATGTGATGCAGGTGATCCGTGAGACCTATGCGGGCTTTGGGTTTACCCAGATCGAGACTCCCTGTGTGGAATCCATCGGGAACCTGACCAGCAAGCAGGGCGGAGACAATGAAAAGCTGATCTTCAAGATCTTAAAGCGCGGCGAGAAGCTGAACGTGAAGGATGCCGAAACCGAGGAAGAGGTGACGGATGGCGGCCTGCGCTATGACCTGACCGTGCCTCTGGTCAGATACTATTCCAACAATTCCGCTTCCCTTCCCAGCCCCTTCAAGGCGCTGCAGATGGGAAATGTATGGCGTGCGGACCGTCCCCAGAAGGGCAGATACCGTCAGTTCATGCAGTGCGACATCGACATTTTCGGAGAGCCTTCCAACCTGGCGGAGATCGAGCTGATCCTGGCCACCACCACCACCCTGGGCAAGCTGGGATTCAAGGGCTTTGAGATCCGCATCAACGAGCGCCGGATCCTGAAGGCCATGGCAGCCTACAGCGGCTTCCCCGAGGACAGCTATGATTCCGTATTCATCACCATGGACAAGATGGACAAGATTGGTGCGGAGGGTGTCCGCGCAGAGCTCCTGGAGAACGGATTTGCCGCAGAAGCAGCGGACAGATATCTGAATCTCTTTGCACAGATGGAGCAGGCGGAGGACAAGCTGGGATTCCTGGCAGGGGAGCTGGGAGATTTCCTGGATCCCGAGGTGCACACCAATCTCCGTGAGATCATCGACTCCGTGGAAGCGACCAAGAGTGCGCAGTTTGACATGGTCTTTGATGCTACCCTGGTCCGTGGCATGGGGTATTACACCGGCACGATCTTTGAGATCGCCATCCCCGAATTTGGCGGCAGCTGCGGCGGTGGCGGAAGATATGACAAGATGGTGGGAAAGTTCACCGGCGCAGACGTGCCTGCCTGCGGCTTCTCCATCGGCTTTGAGCGCATCATCCTGCTCCTGACCGAAAGCGGATTTCAGGTGCCCGGCGCCTCCGAGAAGATTGCTTTCCTCATCGAGAAGGGTATCGGCGGCGAGAGACTCTGCGGCATCATCGCCGAGGCGCAGAAGCTCCGCTCAGAGGGCAAGCAGGTCCTGATGACCCGCATGATGAAGAATCGAAAGTTCCAGAAGGAGCAGCTCCAGAAGGAAGGATATGAGGACATCCGGGACTGCTTCCTGGAGGCTCTGAAATAAACAGCCCGTTGCGGGCAGTGCCCTAAGCAAGTGAAAAACGCATACGCGATTTTCGATATTGGAGGAATATTATGGAAAAACTGACTCAATCAAGAACACACAACTGCGGAGAGCTGCGCCTGTCAGATGTGGGCAAGCAGGTGACCCTCTCCGGATGGCTGGAGAACAGCAGAGAGGTGGGCGGCAATCTGGTCTTCCTCATTCTCCGGGACTTTTACGGAACCACCCAGCTGGTGGCAGAGACCCCCGAGATGGTAGCTGCTTTCAAGGGGATCACCAAGGAATCCACCGTCACCGTTACCGGCACTGTCCGGGAGCGCAGCAATAAGAATCCCAAGATTCCTACCGGTGACATCGAAGTGATTCCCGACAGTGTTGTCGTTTTGGGAAGGAACCGCAATCCCGAGCTGCCCTTCGAGATCAATCACAGCAAGGATGCGGACGAGTCCACCAGATTAAAGTATCGTTACCTGGACCTGCGCAATCCCGAGGTAAAGAGTAATATCGTTCTGCGCAGCAAGGTGGTTTCCGCCCTGCGCCGCGCCATGGAGAAGGAGGGCTTCCTGGAGATCTCCACGCCCATCCTGACCGCATCCTCTCCCGAGGGTGCGAGAGATTACCTGGTTCCCGCCAGAAAGCATCCCGGCAAGTTCTATGCGCTGCCCCAGGCACCCCAGCAGTTTAAGCAGCTCCTCATGACTTCCGGTTTTGACCGCTATTTCCAGATCGCCCCCTGCTTCCGCGATGAGGATGCCAGAGGCGACCGTACCCCCGGCGAGTTCTATCAGCTGGATATGGAGATGGCATTTGCAGATCAGGATGATGTCCTGGGGGTTCTGGAGCGAGTGCTGGTTCCCATTTTTGAAGAGTTCGGTATCTACAAGAGAGTGACCCCCGCCCCCTTCCGGCGTATCGCATACAACGATGCCATGGAAAAATACGGCACCGATAAGCCCGACCTGCGCATCGATCTGATCCTGAAAGACGTGAGCGAGCTTCTTTCCGGCATCGGCTTCGATCCCTTCACCGGGAATACCGTGGAGGCAGTGGTGGTGGATGGCTTTACCGCTACCAGAAAGCAGATCGATCAGCTCTGCGCGGATGTGGAAGTGCAGACCGCACAGAAGACCTACTGGTTCCGCCTGGACGAGAACGGCGAGATCGTGGGCGGCATCTCCAAATTCGTGCAGCCCATCAAGGAGCAGGTCATCTCTGCCCTGGATCTGAAGCCCGGCTGCTTTGTGGGGCTGGCTGCAGGCAAGAAGGCTGTCGCACAGAAGACTGCAGGCGTGCTCCGCTCCAAGCTGGGGATCCTCTGCCCCGACCACATGGATAAGGAGCAGTATCAGATGTGCTGGATCGTGGACTTCCCCATGTATGAGATCGGAGAGGAATCCGGCGAGCTGGAGTTCTGTCACAATCCCTTCTCCATGCCCAACGGCGGTCTGGAGATCCTGGAGAAGGCAGCCAGAGGCGAGGTGGATCCTCTGTCCATCACCGCATTCCAGTATGACCTGGTGATCAACGGTTACGAGTCCGCTTCCGGCGCCGTGCGTAATCACGATCCCGAGATCATGGTGAAGGCATTCGAGCTGGTCCGCCTGGGCGAGGACGATGTGAAGGCCAAGTTCCCTGCAATGTACAACGCATTTACCTACGGTGCGCCCACCCACGCGGGTGCAGCACCCGGTGTGGACCGTATGATCATGCTGCTGACGGGCGAAGAGTCCATTCGTGAGGTCATCACCTTCCCCATGAACAAGAACGCCCAGGATCTGATGATGAGCGCTCCCTCCGAGGTGACGGAAGCGCAGCTCCGGGAGCTTCATCTGCTCTGCACCGAGAAGGAAGAAGATGCGGAAGAATAAAAAAGGTTCGGATCCCTGCCTCATCCTGTGCGGCATGCGGATCTCCGACCTGCAACAGGCAATGAAAGAAGAGCCCTCCGACCGAGGGCTTTCTTTTTCGGAAGTCGCCGGATTCCTGGACAAAGAGCGTCTGGAGATCCTGAACGGAAGGCGCACGGAGAAGGAAAAGCTCCGGGCACTGGCGTCGGGGCTCCTGCTGCGGCTGGCGCAGGAAAACGGCTATGATACCCCGGAAGGGATACAGGATCCCTGTGAAGTGTGGGGACGCCTGCAAAAGGCAGGGCCGGCACCTGAATGCCCCTATGGAAAGGGGCCCCAGGGAAAGCCTTATTTTGCGGACGGGACGCTTCCGAAATTCAACATCACCCACTCCGGAGACTACGTGCTCCTGGCGCTGTCCGATGCGGAAGTGGGCATCGATCTGCAGGAGCACAGAGGATTGAAACTGCAGGAGACGGCAGACCGGTTTTTCTCCCCGGAGGAAGCGGAGGCGCTGCGCCGCGCGGGGGAGGAGAAACCTGCGCTTTTCTACCGGCTCTGGACCAGACGGGAGGCCTACGGAAAGGCTTTTGGTTGCGGCGTGCTTCCCGTCATGGGGAAAAACTATCTGGATCTTTTGAATCCGGAATTGCGGGATGTGCGTTTTACGGACATTTTTTTTGCTCCGGGATACAGTCTGTGCATATGTCTGAAGGCGGACAGAAGGATTGTCCAAAAGTGATGTCGATGCATCCCTTTTGGACAGAAGGTATTTGTATGAGTAACTGGCTGGTTTACATAAAAAAGTACAAGAAAGAGGCTGCACTGGCACCCCTCTTTAAGCTGCTGGAAGCGGTGTTTGAGCTTTTTGTCCCCCTGGTCATGGGCCGGATCATCGATGAGGGCATCGGTGGTGAGGATCTGGGACTGATCCTGCGGATGGGGCTGGTGCTGCTGCTCCTGGCGGCAGTGGGCCTTACCGTATCTCTGACGGCCCAATATTTTGCTGCCAAGGCGGCTGTGGGAACGGCATCCGCCCTGCGCAAGGCGGTTTTTGACCGGATCATGGAACTGGACTACACCGGTGTGGACCGGGTGGGTACCTCCACCCTCATCGCCCGGATGACCAGTGACATCAACCAGGTCCAGTCCGGCATCAATATGACCCTGCGCCTGTTCCTCCGGTCCCCCATCATCGTTCTGGGGGCCATGATCATGGCCTTTACCATTGATGTGCGCAGCGGTCTGATCTTTGCCGTGGCGATCCCTGCCCTGGCGCTGGTGGTGTACGGGATCATGCTTCTGACCATGTCCGGGCAGCGCAAGGTTCAGGGCCATCTGGACAAGGTCCTGGGAAGTACCCGGGAATACCTGGCAGGTGCCAGAGTCATCCGCGCCTTTCACAGAGAAGAGCAGGAACTGCAGAAATTCTCGGGTGAGAACAGTTTATTGACAGAAAGTCAGACCCGTGTAGCCAGGGTTGGAGCCGTCACGAACCCGGTAACTTACCTGATCGTGAACGGTGCCATCATCTATCTGATCTATACCGGTGCCCTCCGGGTGAATGCCGGTGACCTGACCCAGGGCCAGGTGGTGGCGCTGCTGAACTACATGAACCAGATCCTGGTGGAGCTGGTAAAGCTGGCAAATCTGATCGTGACCATCTCCAAGGCACTGGCCTGCGGAAAGCGGGTGGGAGATGTGCTGGATCTGCCTGTGGAGGATGAGCGGAAAGACGAAGCGGGCGAGAACATTGCTGCCCTGCAGCCCGGCGTCAGGGGATCAGCCACTGCAGACTCCGGAGACACTTCGGCAGCGGTGGGGGTTCCGTATTTGCAATTTGACCATGTGAGCCTCACCTATGAAGGCGCCGGCGCGGAGACCCTGAAGGACATCTCCTTTATGGCAAATCGTGGAGATACCGTTGGCATCATCGGCGGAACCGGTTCCGGCAAGACCAGCCTCATCAATCTGATCCCCGGCTTTTACCATGCCACGGAGGGCAGCGTCCTCCTGGAGGGACGAAATGTGGCCGAAATCCCCGAGGAGGAACTGCGCAGCCGCATCGGTCTGGTGCCCCAGAAAGCAGTGCTCTTCGGCGGAACCATCCGCTCCAACATGAAATGGAGCAATCCGAATGCCACAGAAGAGCAGATCTGGAGGGCCATCCGCAGAGCCCAGGCGGAAGCGGTGGTCCTGGATAAGCCGGGCGGTCTGGATACCAGAGTGTCCCCCAGCGGAAAGAACTTCTCCGGCGGCCAGAAGCAGCGTCTGACGGTGGCCAGGGCACTGGTGCGGGATCCTGAGATCCTGATCCTGGACGATTCCTCCTCCGCACTGGACTACCTCACGGAGAGCAGGATGCGGGCTGCCATCGCGGAGCTGAAAGACACCACCAAGATCATCGTAAGCCAGCGCGCCTCCGCCATCATGCATGCGGATGTCATCGTCGTTCTGGATGAGGGTGTTGTCGTAGGCCTCGGAACCCACGAGCAGCTCTTGGAAACCTGTGATGTCTACCGCGAGATTTACGAGTCACAGTTTGAAAAAGCGCAAAGCGCTTTTTCATGAGCAAGTAGCGAAGCGGATTGCGAATGACCCCTTGCGCAAAGCGCTTTTTCATGAGCAAGTAGCGAAGCGGATTGCGAATGACCCCTTGCGCAAAGCGCCCACCCCCAAATTTTTTTAGGAGAACTGCCATGGCAGAAGAACCCAAAAAGAAGCGCCTTCCCGATCAGGGACAGAATCTCCGGATCCTGAAGCGCGTTCTTACTTACATCAAACACTATATCCCCATCCTGATCCTGTCCGTGCTCCTGGCGGCACTGACAGTGGTTTTGACGCTTCTCATCCCCATTTTTACGGGCCATGCGGTGGATGAACTCCTGGGCCCCGGGCAGGTGCGGATGGCGAACATACTGAAGATCTGTCTGCGCATCGGCATCACGATGGGCATTACCGCCATCGCCCAGTGGATCATGAGCATCTGCAACAATTACCTGACCTATCATGTGGTCCGGGACATCCGTGAGGATGCCATGAAGCATCTGCACAATCTGCCCATCGCCTACCTGGACGCCCACCCCTCCGGGGATGTGGTGAGTCGTATCATCACCGATGCGGACACCTTTGCGGATGGCCTCCTGATGGGATTTACCCAGCTCTTTACGGGATTGATGACGGTGCTGGGGACCCTGGGATTTATGCTGGTCACCAACGTGCCCATCACTCTGGTGGTGGTGATCCTGACCCCGCTGTCGATCCTGGTGGCCCGCTACATCGCCGTTCACACCCATGAATTCTTCCTGAAGCAATCCGTGGAGCGGGGAGAGCAGACCGCCTTCATCGAAGAGATGGTGGGGAACCAGAAGCTGGTCCGGGCCTTTTCCATGCAGGACAGGGCCAGACAGGATTTTGACCGGATCAACAAGCGTCTGCAAACGGCTTCCCTGAAGGCGATTTTCTACTCCAGTCTGGTGAATCCTTCCACCCGTTTTATCAATGCCCTGGTCTACGCCGGGGTGGGGGTCTTCGGCGCATATTACGCCATCCGCGGCGGCATCACCGTGGGACAGCTGTCCTGCTTCCTGGCCTATTCCAGCCAGTATGCCAAGCCCTTCAACGAGATCTCCGGCGTCCTGACGGAGCTCCAGAATGCCTTCGTCTGTGCGGGGAGAATCTTTGACCTCATCGATACGGAGCCGGAGCCTGCGGATGCCCCCGATGCCCGGGTGATGTTAAATGCCAGGGGGAAAGTGGACTTTAACGACGTGGAGTTTTACTACGATCCCGAAAAGCCCTTGATCCGGGATCTGAACCTGCATGTGACCCCGGGGCAGAAGATCGCCATCGTCGGGCCCACGGGCTGCGGCAAGACCACCCTCATCAACCTGCTGATGCGTTTCTACGATGTGATCGGCGGTTCGGTGTGCGTGGAAGATTCGGATATCCGGAATGTGACCAGAGGAAGCTTAAGAAGCAGCTACGGTATGGTGCTGCAGGAGACCTGGCTGCGGAAGGGGACCATCCGGGAAAACATTGCTTTCGGACGGCCGGACGCCCCCCTGGAGGAGATCGTGGAGGCGGCGAAAAATGCCCATGCCCACAATTTCATCATGCGGCTGCCGAAGGGGTATGATACCGAGATCGGAGAGGACGGCGGTTCCTTAAGCCAGGGCCAGAAGCAGCTCCTGTGTATCGCCAGAGTGATGCTCTGCCTGCCTCCTATGCTGATCCTGGATGAGGCCACCAGCTCCATCGACGTCCGGACGGAGGTGAATATCCAGAAAGCCTTTACCCACATGATGCAGGGCAGGACCAGCTTTATCGTGGCCCATCGTCTGTCCACCATCCGGGAGGCGGATGTGATCCTGGTGATGAAGGACGGCGATATCGTGGAGCAGGGCAGGCATGCCGAGCTTCTGGAGCGGAACGGCTTCTACAAGGAACTCTACAACAGTCAGTTCGTGCAGCTTTCCTGACAGCAAAAATCCCCCGTGGGCGTTTGCAGCCGCCCCGGGGGTTCCTGGATTTGACGGTCTTTGCAGTTTCACGCATGAAGAAAAGCGCGCCGGTTACTCGCCGGACGCGCTTTTTTCGTTTTCCGTATCGGAGGCTTCCTTACTTTCGGCGGACCCTTCGTCCTTGCCCGCTTCCTCGCCGCTTTCCTCGGCAGGGGGCTCCGGCAGGGTGATGAGCACATGCTCGATGCGGTTGTCATCCATGCCTGCGACCTTCAGGGTCGTTCCGTCCTCCAGCACCACTTCCTCGCCGTCTTCCGGCAGATGATCCAGATGCTCGATGATGACGCCGCCCACGGAATCGTATTCCTCACTGCTGATGTTGCAGCCGATGGCCTCGTTCAGGTCATCCAGGCTTAGGGCCGCTTCCACCTGGTAGGTCCGGTCCGCAATGAACTGTACCAGCTCCTTCTCGTCGGAATCGTACTCGTCGCGGATCTCGCCCACGATCTCCTCCAGCAGATCCTCCAGGGTGATCATGCCCTCGGTAGCGCCGTATTCGTTCAGGACGAAAGCGATGTTGATGGTTTCCTTGCGCATCTCCTCCAGCAGGTCGGAGGTCTTCTTGAATTCGTGAGTGTAAAATCCCTCGCGCATGATGTCCCGGACGTTAAAGTTGCCGGGATCGTCGCAGAGGATGAAGTCTTTGATGTTGACGATGCCGATGATGTGGTCCTTGTCCTCCTCATAGACGGGGAGACGGGTGTACATATACTCCCTGAAGACATCCCGGATGGTCTCATAGGTATCCTCCACATCCACGGTGACCATGCGGACTCTGGGGATCATGATGTCCTTTGCCACGGAATCGGAAAAATCAAACACGTTGTAGATCATTTTCCGTTCCTCGGTCTCGATGACGCCGTCCTCGTGTCCCGCGTCCACATAAGTCTTTAGCTCGGACTCGGTGATGGTGTTGTCACGCTTTTTCGGGTCGATGCCGAAGATCCGCAGGATGAGATTCCCCAGCACATCAAAGATGAAGATCAGGGGAGTCAGGATCGTCATAAGGAAAGAGATCAACGGAGCGTAGGCCAGGGAAAGCTTCTCGGAGGAAACCATGGCCCAGGTCTTGGGAACCACCTCGCCCAGCAGCAGGATCACAAAGGTCAGGATCCCGGTGGCAATGCCCACCAGGAGACCGATGCGAAGCGCCAGCGTCGTGGCGATGGCGGACGCGGACAGATTGACGATATTATTTCCGATCAAAATAGCGGAAAGCATTTTGCTGTTGTTTTCGAGGATTTTGTTAACACGGGCGGCCTTTTTGCTGCCTTCCTCCTCCAGGGTCTTCATGCGGACTCTGTTGCAGGCGGTCAGGGCTGTCTCGGCCGATGAGAAAAATGCTGACAGAATGACCAGAACGATCAGGGATGAGATTTGTAAGGGTATGGCACCTGGGGTATCCAAAACTGTTCTCCTTTGCGATAATGCGGTACTATTAGGGAAAATTTTACTGACAAAATCCTGTCTTGTCAAGGAATACATCTTGTGCTATACTACACACGGTTTTATGTTTTGTTTAGAAAAGCCAATATTTAAGGAGGCAGATCCATGAAGCATATTAAGACTTTGAATACCAGAAACCTGAAGGAGTCCATGAAGAAGGGCGGCTGCGGCGAGTGCCAGACTTCCTGCCAGTCCGCATGCAAGACTTCCTGCACGGTCGGCAATCAGACCTGTGAGAAGCTGAAGTAATCCGAGGGACGTTTAGATGCTGCTTAAACAGACAGTGATCGCGGCGCGGTCGCTGTCTGTTGTTGCGTTATTCGAAAGGTGTTTTTTATGATCCATGCTTATAAGAGCAATGGCTACAACATTGTTCTGGATGTAAATTCCGGCTCCGTACATGTGGTGGACGATATCGTATACGATATGATCCCCCTGGTGGAGCCTCTCTATGAAGAAGGGATCAAGGATCCCGAGACCATGAAGGCCGCCGTGATCCACGTTGCCCGCCTTCCTTACAAAGAGGAAGAGATCTGTGAGGCGGTGGAGGAGGTCCTGGAGCTGGCCGGCGAAGGACAGCTTTTTTCCAAGGATGTCTACGAGGACTATATCGATGCCTTCAAGGTGCGCCCTACGGTGGTAAAGGCCCTGTGCCTGCACATCTCCCATGACTGCAATCTGGCATGCAGATACTGCTTTGCCGAGGAGGGAGAATACCACGGACGCAGAGCGCTCATGAGCTTTGAAGTGGGGAAGAAGGCCCTGGATTTCCTGGTGGCGAATTCCGGCAACCGGGTGAATCTGGAAGTGGACTTTTTCGGCGGCGAGCCCACCCTGAACTGGGATGTGGTAAAACAGATCGTGGAGTACGGCAGGTCCATCGAAAAGGAGCACAACAAGCGCTTCCGCTTTACCCTCACCACCAACGGCATTCTCTTAAACGATGAGATCATGGAGTTTGCCAATAAGGAAATGAGCAATGTGGTGCTGAGCATCGACGGCCGGAAGGAAGTCAATGACCGCATGCGCCCCTTCCGCGGCGGACAGGGAAGCTACGACACCATTGTCCCCAAGTTCCTGAAGGTGGCGGAGAGCCGCGATCAGATGAACTACTACGTGCGCGGTACCTTCACCCATTACAATCTGGACTTTACGCAGGACGTCCTGCACCTGGCGGATTTGGGATTTCAGCAGATCTCGGTGGAGCCCGTGGTGGCGAAGCCCGAGGATGACTACGCCATCCGCGAGGAGGACATTCCTTATCTGAAAGAACAATATGACCTGCTGGCGAAGGAGATGCTCCGTCGCCGCAAGAACGGGAAGCCTTTCAATTTCTTCCACTTTATGATCGATCTGGAGGGCGGCCCCTGCGTGGCAAAGCGTCTGTCCGGCTGCGGTTCCGGATGCGAGTACCTGGCAGTGACTCCCTGGGGAGATCTGTATCCCTGCCACCAGTTCGTCGGGAACGAAGACTTCCTGATGGGCAATGTGGATGAGGGCATCACCGCCACCGATATCCGGGATGAATTCAAGGTCTGCAATGTCTACGCGAGAGAGCAGTGCCGGAAATGCTTCGCCAAGTTCTACTGCAGCGGCGGATGCGCCGCCAATTCCTACAACTTCCACGGCAAGATCACCGATGTGTACGAGGTGGGCTGCGAGCTTCAGAGAAAGCGCATTGAATGCGCCATTATGATGAAGGCGGCGGAGGCTGCGGAAGAAGAGGAAGAGACTTGAAATAATTCTCTATTCAGAGTATTTTGATACAGAGTCTTATCAGAAGGAAAGGAACCAAAGTCATGAAAAAGAGCAAGGCAGTCATTATTTTGCTGATCATTCTGCTGGCCACCCTGGGCATCGGCTACATCGATATCTGGGGCACGGACGCGTACGGTACGGCGAGTGCATCGGACATTTCCCTGGGCCTGGATCTGGCAGGCGGTGTCAGCATCACCTATCAGGTGGTGGGAGAGGAGAATCCCAGCGACACCGATATGGCGGATACCATTTACAAGCTGCAGCAGCGTGTGACGAACTACAGCACCGAGGCGCAGGTCTACCAGGAGGGCAACAACCGGATCAACATTGAGATCCCCGGTGTGTCCGACGCAAATGCGATCCTGCAGGAGCTGGGCAAGCCCGGAACCCTGTATTTCATCGCACAGACCGACGATGCAGGCAATCAGAACTATTCCATCGGTTCTTCCGGATATTATGAGCTGAACAAGTCCATCGACGAGATGATCGCGGACGGTTCCATCGTTCTCTACGGAACGGATGTGGCGGATGCCAAGGCTGTATCCTCCTCCGACCAGATGAAGAATGTGGAGTATGCCGTATCCCTGACCATGACGGACGAAGGCAGAGAGAAATTTGCCAAGGCGACCGAGAAGGCATACAAAAACGGTGAGACCATCGCCATCTACTATGATGAGCAGCTCATCAGTGTTCCCAGAGTACAGGCAGTTCTTGCGGACGGCGTGGCGCAGATCACCGGTTCCTTCACCTATGAGGATGCCGAGAAGCTGGCTTCCACCATCCGTATCGGCGGACTGAGCCTGGAGCTGGAAGAGCTCCACTCCAAGGTGGTGGGCGCACAGCTCGGCCAGGAGGCCATCAGCACTTCCCTGAAGGCCGGTCTCTTCGGATTTATCGTAGTGGCTGTCTTCATGATCGTGGTTTACTTTGTCCCCGGCCTGGCAGCATCCCTGGCACTGGTCAGTTACATCGCGCTGGTGGTCCTTCTGCTGAACGGCTTTGACATGACCCTGACCCTTTCCGGTATCGCAGGTATCATCCTGTCCATCGGTATGGCAGTGGATGCCAATGTGGTCATTTTCGCCCGTATCCGCGAGGAGCTGGCAACCGGCAAGACGGTACAGTCTGCCGTTAAGATCGGATTCGACAAGGCACTTTCCGCCATCGTGGACGGCAACGTCACCACCCTGATCGCAGCCGTTGTGCTGCTGCTCCTGGGTCCCGGAAGCGTGAAGGGCTTTGCACAGACCCTGGCACTGGGTATCGTTCTTTCCATGTTCACCGCTTTGGTGGTGACCAGATGGCTGATCAGATGCTTCTATACCCTCGGGCTGAAGGATCCCAAGTTCTTTGGCATCGGGAAGGAGCACAAGGTCACCGACTTCCTTTCCAAGAAATTCGTATTCATCACCGCCAGCGTGGTGGTGATTCTGGCAGGTGTCGTGGTGATGGGCATCCAGAAGGGCCGCGGCAACGGCGCCCTGAATTACTCTCTGGAGTTCGTCGGCGGTACCGCTACCACCGTGGACTTCAATGAGAGCCGTGATCTGGACAACCTGAACGCAGAGGTCGCTCCCGTGATCGAAAGTGTTACCGGCAGCAATGTACAGATCCAGACCGTACAGGGCACCAACGAGGTCATCTTCAAGACTTCCTCCCTGGATGTTGCTACCAGAGAGGCACTGAATCAGGCATTGATCAGCTCCTTCGGCGTTACCGAGGGTCAGATCAATTCCGAGACCATCAGTTCCACCATCAGCAACGAGATGAAGCGTGACACCATCGTGGCCGTCATCGTAGCCATCATCTGTATGCTGATCTACATCCGCATCCGTTTCAAGGATATCCGCTTCGGTCTCAGCTCCATCCTGGCGCTGACCCACGATGTCCTGGTGGTGCTGGCGTTCTACGCCATCGCCCGAGTATCCGTGACCAATACCTTCGTGGCCTGCATGCTGACCATTGTCGGTTACTCCGTCAATGCCACCATCGTCATCTTTGACCGTGTTCGTGAGAACATGAACCTGAACGGCAAAGCATCCCTGGAGGAGCAGGTCAACAGAAGCATTACGCAGACCCTTTCCAGGAGTATCTTCACCTCCCTGACCACTTTCGTGATGGTTGCGTTCCTGTACTTCCTCGGTGTTTCCAGCATCCGGGATTTCGCGCTGCCTCTGATGGTCGGTATCGCCTGCGGATGCTACTCCTCCGTATGCCTGGCCGGTGCATTCTGGTTCCTCATGAGAAAGGTCGGCAAGGCTGAGAAGAAAAACTGATCGCGTTTTCCTTCGGCATGGGAGGTTATATGGAACAGTGGATTTTACATCAAAAATCCGCAGATTTTCAGGAATGGGCTTCGGCACTTAACGTTGACCCCCTGGTTGCGAAGCTTCTTCGCAACCGGGGGATCACGGATCTGCCGGAAGCCCGTTCTTTTCTCTATGGGACAGCAGCGGATCAGCATGATCCCTTCCTGATGAAGGATATGGATCTGCTGACGGACCGCCTGCTGAAGGCATTGCAGGAAGGCCACAGGATCCGTGTCATGGGCGACTATGACGTGGACGGTGTCACCTCTACCTATATCCTGGTCCGGGGGCTGCGGCTCCTGGGAGCGGATGCGGATGCGGTGATCCCGCACAGGATCCGGGACGGTTACGGGCTGAACCGCTCCATGACGGAGAGGGCGGCGGAGGACGGCATTCAGGTGATCCTCACCTGCGACAACGGCATCGCTGCGAGTGACGCCATTGCAAGGGCGGTGGAGCTGGGCGTGGAGGTGCTGGTGACGGACCATCACCAGGTGCCCTATGAGATCGCAGAAGACGGCAGCCGTAAGGAGATCCTGCCTCCTGCCGCGGCAGTGGTGGATCCCCACAGGAAAGACTGCCCCTATCCCTATAAGGAGATCTGCGGCGCCATGATCGCCTACAAGGTGATGCAGGCCATGAAACGCAAAACGGAAGGCTTGCTTTCCGAGGATGACATGGATGAATTCCTGCAGTTTGCCGCCCTGGGCACGGTCTGTGACGTGATGCCCCTGATGAACGAGAACCGGAACATTGTCCGCAGCGGCATCGAGAGCATGAAACACACGAGAAACACCGGCCTGCGGAGCCTGATGCGCGCCAACGCCCTGGATCCGGGAAAGCTGAGCTGTTACTCCCTGGGCTTTGTCCTGGGACCCTGCATCAACGCCACCGGAAGGCTGGAAAGCGCCCATGCGGCGCTGGAGCTCCTGCTGGAGACCAACGAGCGGGATGCCATTTTGCTGGCGGAGGAGATCAAGAGCCTCAACGATACCCGCAAGGAACTGACCCAGGAGGGCACCGACCGCGGGATCCGCTACGTGGAGGAGCACCACCTGGAGGACCGGGATGTCTACGTCATCTACCTTCCCGGCACCCATGAGAGCATCGCCGGGATCATCGCCGGGAAGCTCCGGGAGCGCTATGCCCACCCTGTCTTTGTCCTGACGGACGGCGCAGAGTGTGTCAAGGGATCCGGCCGATCCATCGATGCCTATCATATGTTTGAGCATATGACGGAAGTGAAGGATCTGTTCCTGAAATTCGGCGGTCATGCGCTGGCGGCAGGGCTTTCCATGAAGCGGGAGGATATCCCTGCCCTGGAGAAGGCGTTAAACGAGCGCTCCGGATTGACAGCGGAGGATTTTCGCAATAAGGTGTATATCGATGCGGCAATGCCTTTTTCCTATGCCACAAAGGAGCTGGCAGAGCAACTGCAGGCCCTGGAGCCTGTGGGCACCGGGAACCCGACGCCCCTCTTTGCCCTGAAGGGGGTTCATTTCCTGTCCCTTTCCCGTTTCGGCGAGGGTGGGAAATACCTGCGGTTTACCGTGCGCACGGCTGAGTCCGGCACCGTATCTCTCACCTATTTCGGTGATGGGGAACGCTTTGAAGAAACCATAAAAAGCCGCTATCCGGAGGCCTCTCTGGATGCGCTGGAGCGGGGAGGCTGTGATTATGAGCTCTCCGTGACCTACGAAGTGGGGTTAAATACCTATCGCGGAGAGACAAAGGTACAGTTCCTGTTGCGGAATGTGTGCTGACGACAGGCCATCGGAACAAAAAGATGCCGGGGGTGTATCCCGTTCCAATGCGGATAACAGATCCCAAAACGGTCTGTGATAGAAAGACAAAGGTACCATGGAAGATCAAAACTGGGAAGACGGGCTGGAGTTCATTGACACGGAGCATTTTGATCCAAGACCCGCCCACACGAACACAACAGAAAAAAAGAGCCGGAAAAAGAAAGGCGGGCGGAAGAAGCGGGGAGGGCTCATCCTCCTGATCGTGCTCCTGCTTCTGGGCGGCCTTTCTGCCGGCGGATGGTTCCTGTATCAGGACTACAGCGGAAGGATCAGACCCCGCGCCATTGCGGAAGCGGGCACGGAAGTGACTGCCGCGGACTTCCTGAAGCGGCCCGGCGAGGATGCTTATTTCGTTCCGGGCACGCCCCTGCCGGATCCCCGGACACCGGGAGAGCAGGCCCTGACCATCCACTCCGGACATTACAACTATCACTGCACCCTGTTGATCGAGGATACAGTAGCCCCCACAGCGGAGGCAAAGAATCTGTCCCTGCTGCTGGGCGAGACTGCGGAGCCGGCGGATTTCGTGGAAAATATCACGGATGCGACAGATGTGTCGGTTTCCTTTGCCGGAGATGTGGACTTTCACACCCCCGGTCATTACAGTGTGGGCATTCTCCTGAAGGATGCGGGCAGCAATGTGACGGAGGTTTTCTCCGAGCTGACCGTTTCCCCCCTGCGGCCAGAGCTGACTGTGGAAGCGGGTTCCCCTTTTCTTACGGCGGCTGATTTCCTGCTTCCGGGAATCGAGGATGGGGAATTTGTGACAGAGCTGTCGGAAGATGACCTGCACAGAGTCCGGGATATCCCGGTGGAGATCCGCGTGGCAGGAGATGTCTATACCTCTCTGCTCCATGTCACGGATACCATCCCGCCCACGTTTACGGCGCAGGATTATGAAGGTTACGCCAGTGCCCTGGAGGATCCGGGGATGCTGGTCACCTCCGAGACGGATGCCACGATGGTGACCTATTCCTTTGACAGAGAGCCGGATGCGGATGATCCGGATCCCCAGACCCTGTCCCTCATCGGCAGGGACGAGGGGGGCAATGCCTCCTCCGTGCGCGTCACCCTGACGCTGATCAAAGATACGGAACCGCCTGTCTTTACGGGTGTGCATGACATCGTGATCCACGAGGGAGACACGATTTCCTACAAACAGATCCCCCGGGCAACGGACAATTGCGACGGTGAGATGGAATATACCGTGGATGCGGACGGCGTCAATCCTTCGGAAGAGGGGGAGTATACCGCAACCTACACTGCCACGGACCGGGCGGGGAATACGGCGATTCAGACCATCACTGTTACGGTGCTGCACAGAGACATCGATGTGGAGGTGGTGAACGCCATGGCGGATGAGGTCCTGGAACGGATCCTGACGCCGGAGATGACTCCCATGGAGATCATCACGAAGATCTACAGTTATGTGTACAACAACATCGGCTACGAGAACCGGGGCAAGACCGAGGACAACGCGGACTGGGTGCCTGCGGCCTATGAGGGGCTGAAGGACCATATCGGCGACTGTCTGACCTATGCCTCCGTCTCCAAGGTGCTTCTCACCAGAGCCGGGATCGAGAATATCGATATCTGCAAAATCCCCACCAGCAGGAAGCATTTCTGGAATCTGGTGAACATCGGGGAGGGCTGGTACCATTTCGATGCCTGCAGGCGCTCCGACCATCCCTACCTGTGCTATGTGGACGATGCCACCCTCATGGCCTACTCCGCAGAGCATCACAATTCCCACATGTATGTCAAAGAGGACTATCCGGATATTGAATGATGTTCGAAAAATCATATCGATATATGATTTTTCAAACGCAATTTGCGCAGAGCTCAAAGTGCACGGTTGCGTCGCGAGAAATCGCCTTCGCGAATTTCTCGCTCACTGTCTTGAATAAGCTGACAAGGAAAGAAAATGGAAATACTCGGTATCATCGGGGGACTGGGCCCCATGGCAAGTGCATATTTCCTGGAACTGCTGACCCGGATGACGGATGCGGCAACGGACCAGGAGCATCTGGAGCTTCTCCTGCATCAGATTCCCGGGACGCCGGACAGGACGGCATTTATCCTGGGAGAAAGCCAGGATTCCCCACTGCCTGAGCTGAAGAGAGCCGGCCTGGGCCTGGTGCGCTCCGGCGCTACCGTCATCGCCATTCCCTGTATGACGGCCCATTATTTCCAGGAGGAACTGCAGGAGGCCATCGGCGCTCCCGTGATCCATGGGATCCGGGAGACCGCACAGTATCTGAAGGACCACGGCATCGGCACCGTGGGCATCATGGCCACCGACGGCACCATCCGCAGCGGGATCTTTGCCCGGGAACTGGAAGCCCGGGGAATCCGTCAGGTCATTCCTTCCGCGGAGGGACAGCGCTATGTGATGGACCTGATCTACAATGACGTGAAGGCCGGAATCGAGCCGGAGATGGACAAATTCAAAAAGGTCAGCATGGAGCTGCGGGAAGCGGGAGCGGAAGTCATCGTTCTGGGCTGCACAGAGCTGTCCATGATCAAGCGGGACTACCCCCTGGGCAGAGGATATCTCGATGCCCTGGAGGTGCTGGCCATGACGGCGGTAAAGACCTGCGGCCGGCTGAACAGAGACTATAAGGAGCTCATCACCTGATATGCAGAATCATGTGCTGGATTATCTGAAAAATACCGTGGATCGGGTCCCGGATAAGGTGGCCTTCGCAGACGAGGAAGTGGCCCTGACCTTCCGGGAGCTGGAGCATCATCTCTCCGCCATCGGCACTGTACTTGCCGGGAAAGGCTACCATGGGGAGCCAGTCCTCATCTACATGGACCGTTCTCCGCAGGAGATCGCCGCCTTTTTCGGCGTGATCGCCGCCGGGGACTTTTACGTACCCCTGGATGAGGAAATGCCCGCAACCCGCATCGGTCTCATCATGGAAAGCTGCCGGGCCCGGGTCCTGATCTGTCAGGAGCGGACCGCCGCAAAGGCCGCAGCACTGGGATTTGAAGGGGAGATCCTTTTGTATGAGGACCTGATCAAAGAGGCCCCTGACAGAGAGCTTCTCCGGAAATGTCACGATACCGCCATCGATACGGATCCCATCTATATCGTCTTTACCTCCGGATCCACCGGGGTTCCCAAAGGGGTTACCGCCTGCCACCGTTCGGTGCTGGACTATGTGGAGCAGCTCTCCGAGACTTTGGGATTTGATGAGGATACCGTCTTCGGCAACCAGACGCCGCTGTATTTTGACGCCTGCTTAAAGGAGCTTTATCCCACCATCAAGTTCGGCGCCACCACATATCTGATTCCCAGAGAGCTTTTCTCCTTCCCGGTCAGGCTCCTGGAGTATCTGAACGGGCATCGGATCAATACCATCTGCTGGGTGGTGTCCGCCATGACCATGATCTCCGCCTTCCGCGCCTTTGATGAGGTCAGGCCGGAATACCTGCGGCTGGTGGCCTTCGGAAGCGAGGTCTTTCCCGTGCGGCAGCTTAAGCTCTGGAGAGAAGCTGCGCCGAATGCCCGGTTCTTTAACCTCTACGGCCCCACGGAAGGGACGGGGATGTGCTGTTACTACCCGGTGGAGCGGGAGTTTGCGGACGGGGAAGTGATCCCCATCGGCAGACCTTTCAAAAACACCCAGATCCTCCTGCTGAAGGAGGGAGACGTGCCTGCGGGCGAGGGAGAGGAAGGAGAGATCTGCATCCGCGGTACCGGCGTCACCCTGGGGTATTACAACAATCCCGAGAAGACGGCGTCCGCCTTTGTCCAGAACCCGTTGCAAAAGGCCTATCCCGAGATCATCTATCGGACGGGAGACATCGGCCGCAGAGATGAAAACGGGGACCTGATCTTTGTTTCCCGCAGAGATTACCAGATCAAGCATATGGGACATCGCATCGAGCTGGGAGAGATCGAGGCCAATGTGAATGCACTGGAGGGCGTCCGGCTCAGCGCCTGCATTTATGACAGAGAAAAGAACCGGATCCTTCTGTTCTATGTGGGAGATCAGGAGCCTGCAGAGCTGACGGCGCAGTTAAAGGAGCACCTTCCCCGTTACATGCTGCCCAACCGCACCAGAAAGCTGGAGCAGATGCCCCTTACCGCCAACGGAAAGCTGGACCGGAAGGCGTTGCAGCAGATGATCGAAAAGGATAAGGGAGAGAAAAAGTCCCGATAGACGGTACACGTATCAGAAAAGGAGAAACGTATGGAAGAATTAATGGAGATCCTGGAAGACCTGCACCCCGATGTGGATTTTGAGACCGAGGAAGCCCTGGTGGATGACGGCATCCTGGATTCCTTTGACATCGTCACCCTGGTGACGGAGATCACGGATACCTTTGACATCACCATTCCCGCGGGGGAGATCGTTCCCGCCAATTTCAATTCCGCAAAGGCGCTGCATGCCATGATCCTGCGCCTTTCCGATGAGGAGTAAGGACTTTGCTGTTCACATCCTACGAATTTCTGGCATTTTTGATCCTGACCGTTGCCATTTACTATGTGATCCCCGGTAAATGGCAATGGCTCTTTTTGTTGCTTGCGAGCTATGTCTTTTACGCCCTGGCGGATCCCAGGTACCTGATCTTTATCCTGGTGACCTCCCTGACGGTCTACCTCTGCGGCAGAGCCATGGATGACCGTAAGGCGCGGTTTAAGGCCTATTTTTCCTCCGTGAAGGACACGCTGGATAAGGAGGAAAAAAAGCGCCTGAAGGAAAGGGAAAAAAGGGCCGCAAAGCGCATCATGCTGTCAGGACTCCTTCTGAACCTGGGAATCCTGGCCGTTCTCAAATACACCAATTTCACCATCACCAATCTCAATGCCATCCTCCGGGCCACCGGCACCGGAGAGCTGTCCCTGGTGAATCTCATCGTTCCCATGGGCATTTCCTTCTATACCTTCCAGAGCCTGGGATATCTTCTGGATGTGTATTGGGACAAGATCCCTGCAGAGCGGAATTTCCTGCGCTTTGCCCTCTTTGTGTCCTTCTTCCCGCAGCTGGTCCAGGGGCCCATCAGCCGTTTTTCGGACCTTTCGGAGAGTCTCTACGAAGCACACCCCTTTGCTGTCCGGACCATTGCCCCCGGAGCGCAGCGCGTTCTCTGGGGATACTTTAAGAAGCTGGTCATCGCGGACCGGATGCTGGTGGCGGTAAAGAGCATCATTTCCTCGCCGGAGGAGTTCCGGGGGGCGTATGTCTTTCTTGGGATGCTGTTCTATGCCCTGGAGCTCTATGCGGACTTTACCGGCGGCATCGACATCACCATCGGAACGGCGCAGATGCTGGGGATCACGGTGACGGAGAACTTCCGCAGGCCCTATTTTTCCAAGGGCATCAAGGAATACTGGAAGCGCTGGCACATCACCATGGGGACCTGGTTTACGGACTATATCTTTTACCCCATGAGCGTCAGCAAGGGCATGCAAAAACTGAACAAATTCGCCAGAAAGCATTTCGGGGATCAGATCGGGAAACGGCTTCCCGTGTACCTGTGCTCCTTTGCGGTCTGGTTTGCCACGGGAATCTGGCACGGCGCCAGCTGGAACTTCATCGTCTGGGGCCTGGGGAACTTTGTGGTGATCATGATCAGTCAGGAACTGGAGCCTTTGTATGGGAAGTTCCACGCCCGTTTTGCAGTGGAGGGCAAGACGCCCTGGAAGGTTTTCCAGGTCTGCAGGACCGTGCTCCTCATGAGCCTGCTCCGCATGTTTGACTGCTACCGGAACGTACCTCTGACCTTCCGGATGATGGGCAGTATGGTGGCGGATTTTTCCCTGGGGGATCTTTTTGACAGAGGTCTGACGGTGCTGGGACTGGGGGCATCGGATTACATCATCCTGTTGCTGGGAACCCTGCTCCTTATCCTGGTGAGCCTCCTGGGCAGGAGCGGCAGAGTCCGGGCCCGGATCGCGGAAAAGCCTCTCCCGGTGCGCTTTTGCCTGTGGTTCGGACTGTTCCTGGTGACCCTCCTCTTCGGAAGATACGGCATCGGATTTGTCAGCAGCCAGTTTATTTATAATCAATTTTAATGATCCAAGGGGATCAAGGAAATCATCCGAATCGAGCTTGCTCGGATGAGGAGGATTTTTTTGAGACCCGAACAAAAACGAAGAAGTAGCGATTTCCATGCGAAGCGGGGAAATCAGCGGATTCTGAGTTTTTGCAGGATTGCGTGAGTTTCGAAGAAACGGAGCAATCCGTGTGGATCATTACACCCTGCGAAATCATCCGAATCGAGCTTGCTCGGATGAGGAGGATTTCTTTGAGACCAAGGACAAAAAGTATGAAAGAAACAAAAAGGCGGAAGTTGCGATCCGCCCTGACGGCACTCCTTTTGGGCGCCGTCGCGGTGGGCGTTCTCGCACTGCTGACCCGCCTGGTGACCCCCAAGTACATGACGGATATCGTGGAAGGCGCCATGATCGCGGAGTATTATGACGAGGTGAAGGATCATGATGTGATCTTCATCGGCGACTGTGAACTCTACGAGAACATCACCCCGGCCCTTCTGTGGGAGGAGTACGGCATCAACAGCTACATCCGCGGCAGTGCCCAGCAGCTGATCTGGCAGAGCTATTACCTGCTGGAGGACACCCTGCGCTATGAAAAGCCGAAGGTGGTCGTGTTCAATGTCCTCTCCATGCAGTATAATGAGCCACAGAAAGAGGCATACAACCGCATGACCCTGGACGGCATGCGCCTTTCTCCCACGAAGATCCGCGCCATCAAAGCCTCACTGCTGCCGGAGGAGCACCTGATCGAGTATCTCTTCCCCATCCTGCGGTACCATTCCAGGATCACGGAGCTGGGCAGCGAGGACTTTCAGTACCTTTTTCACACGGATCCCGTGACCTACAACGGATACTATATGCGGGTGGATGTGCGCCCTGCGGAAAATATCCCGCCGGCCAAGCCTCTGGGGGATTACCGCTTCGGCAGCAACGCATACCGGTATCTGGACCTCCTCACGCAGACCTGCGCAGCGGAAGGGATCGAGCTGGTACTGGTGAAGGCACCGAGTCTGTATCCCCACTGGTATGATGAGTGGGATGCCCAGATGGAGGATTATGCGGAGCGCCACGGCCTGCTCTATGTAAATGCCTTAGAGGAGCTGGAGGAGATCGGGCTGGATTTCCGGACGGACACCTACGATGCGGGCTTGCATCTGAACCTGTCCGGCGCAGAGAAATGGACCGAATCTCTGGGGGAACTTCTGACCCGGGAATGCGGCCTTACGAGCCGGAGAGGAGAGCCTGATCTGGAGGCGAGCTGGGAGGAAAAACTGAAACGCTACTATGGGGACATAGAGAGCAAAAAAGCGGAGATAGCCGCAAATGCTGAAGAAAGGAATGACACAGAAGAACCATGAGAAAGCAAAGACGGAACAGAACCCTCGCACTGGCGGCAGCAGGCCTGATGCTGCTGGGCACCGTCCTCACCGGCTGCGGCAGCGCGGAGGAGGAAGAATACAGGATCACCGGGGATAGCAGCCAGGCCACCATTACGGTGCCGGAGCAGACTTCCGGAGAAGCGGAGGCGTCCGCTGCGAATACGGCGGAGGATCAGGAAGGGAGCAGTGCGGCAGCCGGGTACGCATTCCACGCATCCACTGGCAGCGGCGAATGTGATGTCTGCCCGGATCAGGACATGGCGGAGGTTCTCGCTGCCCTGGGAGAAGCAAACAGCTATTTTGAAGCTGCCAGCTGTGCCTTTGAGGGGCTGGACAAGATGTATACCTATTCCCATTTTGAGATCGATACCTATCCCGATGGGGAGACGGACCGGATCAGCATGATCATCTTCTGGGATGACCTGGTATCCACGGCGGAGGGCATTTCCATCGGCAGTTCCTTTGAGAAGCTGCAGGAGGTCTACGGTGAGGATTACACCTTCGAGGACGGGTATTACATCTACGAGAAGAACGGCGCGGAACTGTGCTTCCTGGTGTCCGACGATGCGGTATCCTCGATCCAGTACCGCAGCGTGTATGCCCGTACCGCAGGCCTGTAGGGGAATTCCTTCTTTTCCGGGGGCCTGAGGTAATATATTTTTCAGTTTTGGTTTATAGTTTTCTAATTTTGTTTTATAGATTTCTTATGCCGTGGACACAAATTAGACACAATTCTTCGGTATAGTGTCCTTAGATGGTTGATGAAAGTCAACTATTCTCCCCCCCTCATAAGAAACGCGAAGGTGCTCAGGCTTGGTCCTGGGCATTTTCGTTTCCGGACCCCCCCTTTGAAATGACAAATATCAGGCCTGCGCAGACCGTCAGTTTTTATCCTTTTTTTATTGACTGAATGCAGGCAAAACCATAAAATAGTTAGGAGAATATCCTAACGTAACTGTAACCGTTTGCAGGAAACAGGAATTCCCGAAAGAGGTAACTATGGGCAACGCTTGGGTGATCAGAGAGAGCAGGAAATATCTCACCGGCAATCTGGTGGACCGTCTGAACTCTCTGGAGCATAACGTGATCGAAATGGCTCCGGATATGGAGACCCTTTCCAAATATACGATCCATGACGGTGCGATCTTGATCTTTGTGGATCAGGATGTGCTGGATAAGCAGCAGGCCCTCATCTATCTCCGCGATCTTGCGGTGGAGAATGAGATCCCCGTCTTCCTGATGGGATTGCCGCTGGACATTGAATCCATCAAATCCATCATCCCGGATTCCGCCATCGAGGACGAGTTTTTCCGGCCTCTGGACATTCCGGCCATCGTGGAGAAGGTCAATCAGTTCCTTTCCAACAACAACGCGCAGGTAAAAAAGAAGATCCTGGTGGTGGACGATTCCGGCATGATGCTCCGGAACGTGAAAAAGCTGCTGGGTGATAAATATCAGGTGATCCTGGCCAACTCCGGTGCCATGGCCATTAAGTATCTGACCCTGGACAGACCGGATCTGATGCTTCTGGATTACGAGATGCCGGTCATCAACGGCAAGCAGGTCATGGAGATCATCCGGACGGAGAATGATTTCGCCGGTGTGCCCGTCTTTTTCCTCACCAGCAGAAACGACCGGGAGACCATCATGGACGTGATGGGGTTGAAGCCGGAAGGGTATCTCTTAAAGTCCCTGTCCGCCGAGGATTTTGTCAGGACCATCGATGACTTCTTTGAGAAGCGCAAGAAGATAAATTAAGAAAGCAGCCATTCAGGTCTTCTTGAATGGCTTTTTCTTTTCGTAAGGGGGGATTCTTCATGAACAACTTATCGGAACTGCTGAAAGGCCTGGAAGTGGAGGTGCTGTCCCGCGGCGCGGAGGGCAGGGAATTGTCCGAAATCACCGTGACCGGGCTGGTATATGACTCCAGAAAGGTGATCCCGGGCTGTATGTTTGTCTGCATTCCCGGAGTGAAGGTGAACGGCCATGACTTTGCCCTGCAGGCGGCGGATATGGGGGCTTCCGTCATCGTGGTTTCCGGTCCCGTGGCCGGTCTCACCGATACGGGCGCTGTCGTCCTTCAGGTGCCCGATACCCGCTATGCCCTGGCATTTCTCTCCGCAGCCTGGTTCGACCATCCCGCGGAGCATCTGACCACGGTAGGCATCACCGGCACCAAGGGCAAGACCACCACCACCTATATGATCCGTTCCGTGCTGGAAAATGCGGGCCATAAGGTGGGACTCATCGGCACCGTGGAGGTCATCATCGGCGCCACCCACATCCATGCGGAAAATACCACGCCGGAGTCTTATCTCCTGCAGGAGTATTTTGCAAAAATGGTGGAGGCCGGCATTGACACCGTTGTCATGGAGGTTTCCAGCCAGGCGCTGAAGATGCACAGATCCCAGGGCTTTGTCTTTGATTACGGTATCTTCACCAATCTGGAGCCGGATCATATCGCTCCCGGCGAGCACGAGACCTTTGAAGAGTACCTGCAGTGCAAGTCCCTGCTGTTCCGTCAGTGCAGACACGGCATCGGGAACGGGGATGACGCCCATTTTGCACAGGTCATGGAAGGACACACCTGCGACCTGGAATCCTTCGGCATGAGCGAAACCTGTGACCTGCGGGCGAAAAATATCCGTCTGGTGACGGGCCCCGGGCAGCTGGGAGTCTCCTTTGACACGGAGGGGGTCTGGCCCCTTTCCGTCCATGTGGCTTCTCCCGGGAAATTCAGTGTTTACAACGCGCTGGCTGCCATCCTGCTCTGCAGACATTTCGGGGTGGGTACGGCGGAACTTCTGAAGGCCATGGCGAATGTCCATGTCCGCGGCAGGATCGAGCGGGTTCCCATTTCTCCCGATTACACGCTGCTCATCGACTATGCCCACAATGCCATGGCGTTAAAGAGCATCCTCACCTCCCTGCGCGCATACGAGCCGGGACGCCTGGTATGTCTCTTTGGCTGCGGGGGCAACCGTTCCAGAGACAGACGGTTCGAGATGGGAGAGGTCAGCGGACAGCTGGCGGACCTGACCATCATCACCTCCGACAATCCCCGTTTTGAGGAGCCGCTGGACATCATTGCGGACATCCGCACCGGGATGCAGCGCACCAAGGGGGAATATGTGGAGATCCCGGACCGGAAGGAAGCCATTCGCTATGCCATTTTGCATGCCCGTAAGGGGGACATCATCGTCCTGGCGGGCAAGGGACATGAGGATTATCAGGAGATCAAGGGGGTCAAGTATCCCATGGATGAGCGGGATCTGATCAGAGATATCCTGCGGGAAGAGGGGATCACTCCGGTTCAGGGGTAGAGTAAGGTTTTGGAAAAAAGTTACGCGGATGTCATTCTGGACATCAGGATCAGTCAATTGGATCGTCCCTTCAGCTACCGGGTGCCGGCCCATCTGCAGCCGGAGCTGAGCGTCGGAGATCCCGTGACGGTGCCTTTCGGAAAGGGCAATACCCTCCGCAAGGGCTTTGTCATCGGATTTCGGGACAGTGTAAATATGCCGCCGGATGCCGTGAAGGAGATCGCAGGGCTCGCACCCAAGGGGGTCTCCGCGGAGGAAAAGACCCTGGAGCTGGCAGCCTTTCTCAGGCGCCGCTACGGCGGGACCTTTTCCCAGGCGTTAAAGACGGTGCTTCCCGCCAAGGCCAGTGTGGAGAAGCTCACCTTCCGTTATATCCGGGCAAATGCCTCCCGGGAGGAGCTGATCAGTGCGCTGGGTGAGGCACAGAGGAAGAAGCAGCGGGCCAAGGCAAGGCTCCTGGAAGCCGTGCTGGAGGAGGAAGAAATCCCCTATACCTGGGTCACTTCCAAGCTGGGCGTCAGCGGCCAGACCGTTTCCGGCATGGAGCGCAGCGGCCTGTTGCAGGTCATCACCACCAGAGAGTACCGGAATCCCGTGCATCTGGGGGAAGAGACCGAGGTCCGGGTGACCTTAAACGAGCAGCAGCGGAAGGCAGTGGACGGCATCCTGGGGGATGCGACGGAAGGACGATGGGAGGGCAGAAACCGGTACCTGATCCACGGCGTGACCGGCAGCGGGAAAACAGAGGTCTACATGGCCCTCATCGAAGAGGTGATCCGCCACGGCAGACAGGCTGTTTTCCTCATTCCGGAGATCGCCCTGACCTACCAGACCCTGCTCCGTTTTTACCGGAGATTCGGCAACCGGGTCAGCGTGCTCCATTCCGGCTTAAGCGCCGGGGAAAAATACGATCAGTGCCAGCGGGCCATCGCAGGGGAGATCGATGTGATCATCGGTCCCAGATCCGCACTTTTTACCCCCTTTCCCAATGTGGGGATCATCATCCTGGACGAGGAGCACGAGAGCAGCTACAAGTCCGAGAATGTACCGAAATACCACGCAAGAGAGGTGGCGGAATATCTGGCGGACGCAGGCGGTGCGGCACTGGTCCTGGGCAGCGCAACCCCCTCCGTGGAGGTCTACGCAGCCGCCTGCAAGGGAGAGTATCAGCTCTACCGGCTCACGGACCGGGCGGGGGCAGGCAGCCTTCCCCGGGTGGAGATCACGGATCTCCGGGAGGAGCTGGCAGCAGGGAACCGTTCCATCTTCGGGAGAAGGCTCCAGGAGCTTTTGCGGGACCGCATGGACAGGGGAGAGCAGAGCATGCTGTTCCTCAACCGGCGTGGGTATGCGGGTTTTCTTTCCTGCAGAGCCTGCGGAGAGGCCTTGAAATGTCCCCACTGTGATGTGACTCTTTCTCTGCACGGCACAAATATGCTACAATGCCATTATTGCGGATATTCTATGCCGAGGCCCAAGGCGTGCCCTTCCTGCGGCTCCCCTTACCTCATGCCCTTCCGTGCGGGAACGGAGCAGGTGGAAGAGAAGCTGAAAGAACTCCTGCCCGGAGTCCGGACCCTGCGGATGGATCGGGACACCACTTCCACGAAGGACGCCTATGAGAAGATCCTGGCATCCTTTATGAATGGGGAAGCGGACGTGCTCATCGGCACCCAGATGATCGTGAAGGGACATGATTTTCCCAGAGTGACGCTCGTGGGAGTCCTGGCTGCGGATCTGTCTCTCTCCGAAGGAGATTACCGTTCGGGGGAGCGCACGTTCCAGCTCCTGACCCAGGCAGTGGGCAGAGCGGGGCGCGGAGAGCTGATGGGGGAGGCGGTGATCCAGACCTACCGGCCGGATCATTACGCTGTGCAGATGGCGGCATCCCAGGATTATGAAGGCTTTTTCCGGCAGGAGATGGATTACCGGAGCATGATGGACTATCCTCCCGCAGGGCACCTGTTGGCGATCCAGGTCTATGGGCCGAACGAAAAGCAGACTCTTGGGTATGCGGAGGAGCTGGCGGCAGCCTGCAGAAGAAGCGGCAGTACCTGCAGGGTATTGGGACCGGCCCCCGGGGCCCTTGCCAGGGTCAGGGACCTGTTCCGCTTTGTGATCTACGTCAAGGGGAAGGATACGGCATCCCTCATCGCGATGCGGGAGAGCCTGGATCCTCTCATTGGCCCCGCCCACAGAGGCCCCGAGTTTGTGCAATTTGATTTTGACCCGGTGAACATCCTTTGAGACAGCACCGGGAGCAGGAAACGGCAGAGCATCTGCCGGGAGAAAAGAAAGAGGAAACAAAATGGCAATCAGAAATATCAGAGAATTCGGCGATCCGGTTCTGAACAAGCCCTGTCGTGAGGTTTCCGAAATGACCCCCAGACTGCGGGAGCTCATCGAGGACATGCTGGATACCATGTATGAAGCAGGCGGCGTGGGACTGGCAGCACCCCAGGTAGGCGTCTTAAAGCGCGTGGTGGTCATCGATGTTACGGGAGAGGATCCTCACGTGCTCATCAATCCGAAGATCGTATTCAAGGAGGGAGAGCAGACCGGTTCCGAAGGGTGCCTGAGCCTTCCCGGGAAGGCCGGGATCGTCACCAGACCCAACCACGTGATCTGCGAAGCGCTGGATGCGGAAATGAATCCCATCACTCTGGAGGGAGAGGAGCTCCTGGCAAGAGCCATCTGTCACGAGCTGGATCATCTGGACGGGCATCTCTACACCGAACTGGTGGAGGGAGAGCTTCAGACCGTGAACTATGACGAGGACGGAGAAGTCGAAGGGGAAGGAGAGGACTGACCATGAGACTGATTTTTATGGGAACGCCCGATTTTGCGGTAGGCAGTCTGGAAAGCCTCATCGCAGCGGGACATGAGATCGCACTGGTGGTCACCCAGCCCGACAGGGCCAAGGGCAGAAGTGACAAGCTTGTCTTTTCTCCCGTGAAGGAGTGTGCACTGCGTCACGGACTGGAAGTTTTCCAGCCGGAGAAGGTGAAGACCCCGGAGGCAGTGGAAGTCTTGCGGGGCGTCGCACCCGACCTCATCGTGGTAGCAGCCTTCGGACAGATCCTTTCGAAGGAGATCCTGGAGCTGCCCAAGTACGGCTGCATCAATGTCCATGCGTCACTCCTGCCCAAATACCGCGGCGCATCCCCCATCCAGCATGTAATCCTGAACGGGGAGGAACGGTCCGGCATCACCATCATGGAGATGAACGAGGGACTGGATACCGGCGACATCCTGCTGCAGAAGGAGCTGGTGCTGGCGGCGGATGAAACCTTTGAAACCCTGCACGACCGCCTGGCAGAGTTGGGAGGCAGGGCCATCACCGAAGCGCTGGAAGCCCTGGAGAAGGGAAGCCTCACCGCCAGACCCCAGCGGGAGGATGAGAGCTGCTACGCACCCCTGATTCGCAAGTCCATGGGAAAGCTGGACTTTTCCAGAGATGCGGTGTCCCTGGACCGTCAGGTGAGAGCCATGAATCCCTGGCCCGGCGCCTATACCATGTACGATGGCAAAATGATGAAGATCTACCGGGTAGCCTTAAGCGATGTGAACACCAAGGCAGCGCCCGGCACCGTCCTTTTCGTGGACAGGGACAGCTTTACGGTTGCATGCGCCCAGGGGTCTCTGAAGATCCTGGAGCTGCAGATGGAAGGCAAGAAGCGGATGGACTGCAGTGCTTTCCTGCTGGGAAGCAGCCTGGAGGAAGGAACCGTTTTGGGGAACTGAAATGAATCAAGTCAGAGAAATTACTCTGGAGGCACTGATGGCGCTGGAGCGGGAAGAAATCTACTCCGGCGTCTTGCTTTCCGGGGTTTTAACGAAATACGACTACCTGGAACAGGGCGAGAAGGCCTTTATCAAGCGGCTCTTTGAGGGCACCACGGAGCAGCGGATCTATCTGGACTATTGCATTGACCGTTTCTCCAAGACACCGGTCCGGAAGATGAAGCCACTGATCCGATCCCTCATCCGCATGAGCGCTTACCAGATCCTCTTTATGGACAGCGTACCGGATGCAGCAGCGGTGAACGAAGCAGTGAAGATCTGCCGCAAGCGGAGCTTCGGCAGTCTCTCCGGATTCGTCAATGCGGTGCTGCGGAACCTTTCCCGGGAAAAAGCGCAGATCCCGCTGCCGGATAAGAAAAAGGATCCGGCTTTCTTTTTGTCCGTGCGCTATTCCGTGCCCCTGTGGATGGCGGAATACTTTCTGAAGCTCTATGGACCGGAGGGAGCGGAGTCCCTTCTGGCGGCTCTTCTGGAGGTCCATCCGGTGTCTGTTCGCCTGCGGTCGGACGCTTCTCCGGAGCGCATTCAGCGGTTCCTGGAGGATGCGGCGGCAGCGGGGGTGAGGATGACGCAGAGCCCCATCTACGACCATATCTATCTGGCGGAGCACCTGGAAGGTGTGGCCTCCCTACCCGGATATGAGGAGGGCCTTTTTACGGTGCAGGATGCCTCCTCCGCCCTTTCGGTGACGGCAGCAGGCATACGCCCCGGAGATCTGGTGGTGGATGCCTGTGCGGCGCCCGGCGGAAAGAGCCTGCTGGCCTGCGAACTCACAGGACCTGACGGGCATGTCATTTCCAGAGACCGGAGCGATGACAAATGTGAAAAGATCCTGGAAAATGCTGCGCGCTTGGGATTCCGGCAGCTGGAAGCGCAGGTTTTTGACGCCACGGAATCGGACCCTGCCCTGAAGGGAAAGGCGGATGTGCTGATCCTGGATGTGCCCTGCAGCGGCCTGGGCATCCTGGGCAAAAAACGGGACATCAAATACCGCATTACCCCGGAAAGCATGGAAGAGGTGGCTTTGCTGCAGGAGCGGATCGTGGATGCTTCCTGGGAGATGGTGCGCCCCGGCGGGATCCTTCTGTATTCCACCTGTACCATCGGCCCCCGGGAGAACGAGACCCAGGTCCGCAGGATCCTGGAGAAATACCCCTTCGAAGCAGTGACGGAAGGGCGGCAGTTCCTGCCTGGCACCGACCCCTGCGACGGATTTTTCTATCAGGTACTGCGCAGAAAAGGATAACCTTATGACACAGACGTCTACGGAAAAAACAGATCTGAAATCCTTGAGTCTGGAGGAACTGACGGAGCTGCTCCTGACCATGGGAGAGAAGAAGTTCCGGGCGGCCCAGATCTATGAATGGGTCCATAAGAAGCTCTGCACTTCCTTTGACGAAATGACCAATCTCTCCGCAGCCCTGCGGGAGCGCCTGAAGGAGACCTGTTTCCTCACTTCTCTGGGGGTGGAGCGGGTGCAGGAGTCCGCCACCGACGGCACGAAAAAATACCTTTTTGAGCTGCAGGACGGGAATTACATCGAGAGCGTGTTCATGCGCTACAGGCATGGCAACAGCGTCTGCATTTCCTCCCAGGTGGGATGCCGCATGGGATGTACATTCTGCGCCTCCACCCTGGACGGCCTGGAGCGGTCTCTGACGGTGGGGGAGATGCTGGAGCAGATCTATGCCATCACCCGGGAGACGGGAGAGCGCGTCTCCAATGTGGTGGTCATGGGGACGGGAGAGCCTCTGGACAATTATGACAATCTCGTCATATTTATCCGTTTGCTTACGGATGAAAACGGACTCCACATCAGCCAGCGAAACGTGACGGTGAGTACCTGCGGTCTGGTGCCGCGGATCTATGACCTTTCCAAAGAGCATTTCCAGATCACCCTGGCCCTTTCCCTGCATGCGGTGACGGATGAGAAGCGGCAGGCGCTGATGCCCATTGCCAGGAAGTATTCCATCGCCGAGCTGATGGAAGCCTGCGGCGCCTACTTTGAGGAGACAGGCAGGCGGATGACCTTTGAGTACAGCCTGGTGGGAGGCGTCAATGACAGCGATGCGGACGCCGCCGGACTGGCCCGTCTGGCGGGCCCTCTGGGGGCCCATATCAACCTGATCCCGGTGAACCCCATCAAGGAACGGGATTACCGTGCTTCCGACCGCTCCAGGGTCCTGGCTTTTCAGAATAAACTTGAAAAAATGGGGATAAATGCTACAATTAGACGGGAACTTGGGCGCGACATCGACGGCGCCTGCGGACAATTGCGCAGACGCAAGGCTGAAGAACAGCGGTGCCCGAGCGAAGGATGATGAGTGTGTTAAAGACCTTTTCCAGAACCGATATCGGGAAAAAGAGAAAACTGAATCAGGATTATATCTATACCTCGGAAGAGCCGGTCGGGAATCTGTCCAACGTATTTATCGTAGCGGACGGCATGGGAGGCCACGCAGCCGGGGATTATGCCTCGAAAGCGGCGGTCACCACTCTGATCGATGAGGTGGAGCACTCCATGGAGCGCAATCCACTGGAGATCCTGCAACGGGGCATTGTTCGTGCCAACGAAGAGGTCTATGCCAAGGCTGCGGCGGATCCGGAGCTGGAGGGCATGGGCACCACCGTGGTGGCGGCCACTGTCGTGGGAGATTACCTGGAGGTGGCCAATGTCGGTGACAGCAGACTGTATGTGATTACGGAGACTGCCATTAAGCAGATCACCACGGATCACAGTCTGGTGGCGGAGATGGTAAAGCGGGGCGGCATCCGGCCGGAGGACGCCCGAAACCACCCGGACAAGAACATCATCACCCGGGCCGTGGGGGTCAAGCCCCAGGTGAAGGCGGATGCCTTCACGGTGGAGCTCCATACGGGGGACATCGTGCTGATGTGCACCGACGGCCTGAGCAATATGGTGGAGGACGAGAAGATCCGCAGGATCGTGAAGGCCTCCAGAGACGTTGCGGAGGCTGCGATCCGGCTGGTGGATGAAGCCAATGCTGCGGGTGGAAAGGACAATATCTCTGTCGTGCTGATCCTGTTTGAGGCCGGCAATGACAAAGTTTGAGGATAGCTATGGTTAAGATGGGAATGATCATCGGTGACCGTTATGAGATCATTGAGAAGATCGGTACCGGTGGGATGTCGGATGTATATAAGGCGAGGGACCAGAAGCTGAGCCGCAATGTGGCGGTGAAGGTCTTGAAGCAGGAGTTTTGCGAGAACGAGAATTTTGTCTCCAAATTCCGCACCGAGGCGCAGGCAGCGGCAGGTCTCATGCACCCCAATATCGTCAATGTCTACGACGTGGGGGAAGAGGACGATATCCACTACATCGTCATGGAACTGGTGGAGGGCATCACCCTCAAAAAGTACATTGAGAAAAAAGCCAGACTGACCTACAAAGAGGCTGTCAGCATCGCTATCGGCGTCTGCCTGGGCATGGAAGCGGCCCACAACAATCATATCATTCACAGGGACATCAAGCCCCAGAATATCATCATTTCTAAGGACGGGAAGGTGAAGGTGACGGACTTCGGTATCGCGAAGGCCGCCAGCAGCAATACCATCACTTCCAATGTCATGGGTTCCGTGCATTACACCTCTCCCGAGCAGGCCAGAGGCGGATACTCGGACGAGAAGAGTGACATTTATTCCCTCGGTATCACCATGTTTGAAATGCTCACCGGCAGGGTTCCCTTTAACGGGGAGACCACCGTGGCCATCGCCATCAAGCACATCCAGGAGGAGATGCCTTCTCCCAGAGAGTATGTGCCCGAGATCCCCACGGCGGTGGAAGCTATTGTCATGAAGTGCTGTGAAAAGGCACCGGACAGACGCTACGCCAATGCCCATGAGCTGATCGAAGATCTGAAAAAAGCACTGCTCACGCCGGATGAGGACTTCGTGGTCCGCAATGATCCGGATCTGGAGGCGGAGACCCGCTCCATGACCGATGATGAGATGGTGCAGATCCGGAACCGTTCCGGGAATTATTACAGTCAGACCCCTTCCGACTTCGAGGAGGAGGAGCCCCTGCGTCTGGCACAGGATGAGGAGGACTACCGGGAAGAGGACTACGGCGATGAAGATTATGATTACGATCCCAAGATGGAGCGTATCACCACCATTCTGGCCATCCTGGCCGGTGTCGTCATCGTCATCATCATTTTGATCCTGGCCTTCAAGCTCCTGGGCGGCAAGGACCGCTCCGGCGATGCAAAGGATCCCACCGAAGGCACCAGCCCCATCCTTTCCGAAGAGACGGATACGGTGACGGACGAGGTCACCTATGTGACCATGCCCGATGTGGTGGGCGCTAAGGAAGAGGACGCCAGAGAAGCACTGTTGCGTCTGGGACTGGTTCCCAAGCCCGAGTATGAGACCTCCGATACCGTTGAGGCGGGCCTGGTGATCCGTGCGGGTGTGGAGAAGGATGCGCAGGTTGCCGTGAATTCCACCGTGGTCATCACGGTCAGCTCCGGTCCCCAGGGTGTGGAAATGCCCAGTGTCGTGGGTATGACCTACGAGGAGGCCGAGGCAAAATTAAAGCTTTTGGGCTTTGTTGTGAACAAGACCACCGCATTTTCCGCCGAGGTGGAGGAGGGCAAGATCATCTCCCAGACACCCGAAGCTGCGGAAGTGGCTCCCGCAGGCTGCACGGTTACCGTGACGGTCTCCCTGGGCCCCGAAGTGGTGAAGATCCCTGTGCCGAAGCTCATCGGCCGCGAGGAGGATGAAGCCATCGCACTTCTGGTGGAGTCCGGCCTTACCATCGGCAACATCGACTATGTAAACAGCGATACCGTGGAAGCGGGTGTGGTCATTTCCCAGAGCCTTGCGGAAGGTTCCTATGCGGATCCCGGCACTGCAGTGAATCTGCAGGTCAGCAGAGGCCCCGAACTCATCACCTACAAGTTCGATCAGGACATTACTGCTCCTACCGCGGAGGAAGCACCTCAGTACAAGCATGGCACCGAAGTGACCGTGAGCCTGGTGGGAGATGACGGCGTCGCCATCTTTACTCGGAAGATCACGGACTTCCCGGAGCGTGCGACCTACTATGGTCTGACCTGCGGCGGCGGTATCCTGACCTTTACTTACAGCTATACCACCGAAGGCTCCACCACCGTCAATGAGAACGGTGAGACCGTTGTGGTTCCCGGTGAGACCATCACGGTTTCCTTTAGCAGAGTCGTGACCTTTGATCCCGAATAGGATGCCTATGTCAGAAGTAACCGGAAAAATCTTAAAAGGAATCGGCGGCTTTTACTATGTAAATGTCGCCGATCTTGTTTATGAATGTAAGGCCAGAGGCGTCTTTCGCAAGGATTCCCTAAAACCCCTGGTGGGGGATGACGTGCGTATGGAGATCCTGGACGCGGAAGGCAGGCTGGGGAACATCACGGAGATCCTGCCCCGCAGGAGCAGCCTGATCCGGCCCGCCGTGGCCAATGTGGACCAGGCCATGATCCTTTTCGCACTGGCCAGACCGGAGCCTACCTTAAACCTTCTGGACCGTTTTCTGGTGAACATGGAGAAGGTGGGGCTCCCCTGCATCATCATCTTCAACAAGGAGGACCTGAAGGATGCAGGAGAGGGAGAGCATCTGCGGAAGATCTATGCGGATGCCGGATATGTGACCTGTGTCATCAGCTGCAGGAAGGAAGAGGGAATAGACCGCGTGCGGGAGCTCCTGAAGGGACACACCACCACCGTGGCAGGGCCCAGCGGCGTCGGGAAATCCACCCTCATCAACCTCCTGCTGGGCAGGACCCACATGGAGACCGGTGCCGTCAGCGACCGCATCGACAGAGGAAAGCATACCACCAGACATTCCGAGCTCCTGCGCCTGACGGATGATACCTATATCTTTGACACGCCCGGCTTCAGTTCCCTGGACCTTCCGGGGATCGGGAAGGAAGACCTGTGGACCTTTTATCCGGAATTTGCCGAGTATGAGCCGAACTGCAGGTTTGCCGGATGCTCTCATGTGAATGAGCGTGACTGCGGCGTCCGGGAAGCGCTGGCGGAGGGGAAGATCGCCCCGGAGCGCTATGAGAATTACTGCCTGCTCTATCGTGAGCTGGCACAGAAAACAAAGTGGTGATCGCGGAAAGGAGATCAGCTATGACGGAGGAGATTACGAGACCGACCGTCCTGGAGATCAGTCTGCAGAATTTTGATTACAACATCCGGCAGATCGAAAACTATGTAAAACCCGGTGTAAAACTCATGCCGGTCATCAAGGCAAACGGATACGGCACCTACATCAACCGGAGGCTCGATGTGATCAACCGCTTCGATATCGTAGCGGTGGCCACGGTGGATGAGGGGATCGACCTGCGAAACACGGGCTATCGGAAGGAGATCTTTGTCCTGAACCAGCCCTTTGCGGATGAGATCCCGAAGATCCTGAAATATGACATCGTTGTCGGGATCAGCTCTTTGGATTTTGCGGAAGCGCTGGGCAGAGCCGGGGCTCCCGTCAGGGTTCATGTGGAGATCGGCACCGGCATGGGACGCACCGGGATCCATCCGGACCGTCTGCCGGAGTATGTCTCCGGCCTGCCGGAAAATGTCACGGTGGAGGGCATCTACACCCATTTTTCCTCCGCGGACAATGACGATGATTACACGAAAAAACAGCTCCGGAGCTTCAATCACGCGCTGGAGGAAGCAAAGGAGATGGGGCTTAAGCTGAAGTACATCCATGCTGCCGCATCCAACGCTCTTCTGAACTATCCGGACGCGCAGTTTAATCTGGTGCGGCCCGGCCTCATCATGTACGGGTACCCCTCCGCGGAGGATACGCTGGAGCACATCAACCTTCGGCCCATTGCCTCCTTAAAGTCCCGCATCACCTTCTTGAAGGAGGTGAAGGAGGGCACCGGTATCGGCTACAACCGCAGCTTTGTCACCACACGCAAGACAAAGGTGGCAACCGTTCCCATCGGTTACGCCGACGGCTTCCGCAGGACCTTCTCCAACGGCTGGGAGGTGCTGATCCGGGGACAGAAGGTCCCCGTCATCGGCAAGGTGTGCATGGACAGCTTCATGGCGGATGTGACGGACCTGCCGGAGGTGGCACTGGGAGACGAAGTGGTGATCTGGGACAATGAGAACATCACGTTGCAGGAGCTTGCGGACGCCTGCGATACCATCACCTATGAGATCCTCAGCACCATAGGAGAGCGTGTACCACGGAAGTTTGTGTAGACGGCACGGGACCGGGCGGAGCGGCAGGAAGACCTGAAGCGCCCGCAGGACCCGAAGAATCCGAAAGAACCAAGAAACCGAATGACCGATTCGTCAGTGGGGGAAAGAGATGGATTTCAATGAGGAACTGGAAAGAAGGATCATAGAAGCGGATGCGTTTATCCGGCGGTACCTTCCGAAGGAGGAGGGACCTGCGGCTGCCGTTGCGGAAGCCATGAATTACAGTGTCCTGGGCGGGGGAAAACGCCTGCGTCCCGTGATGCTGCTGGAGATGTACCATATCTGCGGAGGCGCCGATCCCGAGGTGGTAGGGCCCTGCGCGGCCGCCATCGAGATGATCCACAGCTATTCCCTGGTGCATGACGATCTCCCTGCCATGGACAATGACGAGTATCGCCGCGGCAGGAAGAGTACCCACGCCATGTACGGGGAAGCCATGGGCATCCTGGCAGGGGACGGCCTCCTGAATTACGCCTATGAAACGGCCCTTCTTTCCCTGGAAAAGCAATGCACACCGGCGACGGCCCGGGCCCTGGGGATCCTGGCCCGCAAGGCAGGCATCGGCGGCATGGTGGGCGGCCAGGTGGTGGATGTGGCTTCCGAAGGGAAGCAGATCCCCATGGAGACCCTGGAATACATCCATGAGAACAAGACGGGCGCCATGATCGAGAGTGCCCTGATGACGGGTGCGGCCCTGGCAGGGGCATCGGAAGAGGTGCTGGCTCTGGCGGAGCAGATCGGCAGCGACGTGGGCGTCGCATTCCAGATCCGTGACGATATCCTGGATGTCACCGGCGACAGTGCCGTGCTGGGCAAGCAGGTGGGCAGTGATGAGAAGAACGAGAAGGTTACCTATGTGACACTGGCAGGTCTGGAGGGAGCGGAAGCGAAGGTGGAGGAGCTATCCCGCAGAGCCATGAAAAATGTCCGCAGGCTTCCCGGCGACGCTTCTTTTCTGGCGCAGCTCATCGCATCCCTGATCAACAGAGAAAAATAATCTTGACAGGTCGTAGACCGTATGATATCTTATCTGTAATTTAATACGCTAAACCGATGAAGCGGAGATAAAGGCATTGATGCCTGTACAGAGAGTTTGCGATGATGAGAAGCAAGCGAGAAACACAGTGTCAAATGGACCGCGGAGGGCGCAGTCAAAGGGGCCGGTGAGGTCAGAAAGGCTCCGAGTATTCTGCGACGTTGCAGGCTGACGTTATATGCCGGGGATATGTTTGTATCCTGCTAAGCGCACGAGAAATCGTGAATTCAAGGTGGCACCGCGGATAATCTTATTCGTCCTTGACAGTGTTTTCTGTCAGGGGCGTTTTATTTTTTGACGGGATGGGCAAGGCAGCAGAAAGCACAAAAGACAACAGATCATCAGGAGGAAAACATTATGATCAAAGAAGCCATTGTCAAAATCGTCAGCAAGGAGGACCTGACCTACGAGGAGGCCTACACCGTCATGAACGAGATCATGAACGGTGAAACCACCCCCACCCAGAATGCGGCATTTCTGGCTGCCCTCTCCACCAAGAGTGCCAAGGCGGAGACCACCGATGAGATCGCGGGATGCGCTGCAGCCATGAGAGAGCACGCAACCCCCGTGGAGACCGGCATGGATGTGCTGGAGATCGTGGGTACCGGTGGAGACAACGCCCAGAGCTTTAACATCTCCACCACCGCTGCCATCGTCGCTGCTGCAGGCGGCGCCAAGGTGGCAAAGCACGGCAACCGTGCGGCTTCCTCCCGTTCCGGCACTGCGGACTGTCTGGAGGCTCTGGGAGTCAATATCGAACAGGATCCGGAGAAGTGTGTGGAGCTGCTGAAGGAAGTGGGCATGTGCTTTTTCTTCGCACAGAAGTATCACAGTTCCATGAAATACGTGGGCGCCATCCGCAGGGAACTGGGATTCCGCACCGTGTTCAACATCCTGGGCCCTCTGACCAATCCTGCAAGACCTACCATGCAGCTGCTGGGTGTCTATGACGAGTATCTGGTTGAGCCCTTGGCACAGGTCCTGGTAAACCTGGGAGTAAAGCGCGGTATGGTGGTCTACGGTATGGACAAGCTGGATGAGATCTCCTTAAGCGCACCCACCAGGATCTGCGAGATCCGGGACGGCTGGTTCCGCTCCCGCACCATCACCCCCGAGGAGTTCGGGATGGAGCGCTGCAGCAAGGAGGATCTGGTGGGCGGCACGCCCGAGGAAAACGCACAGACCACCATCGCCATCCTGAAGGGCGAGAAGGGACACAAGAGAGACACGGTGCTCCTGAACGCCGGCGCAGCCCTCTACATCGCAGGCAGGGCAGAGACCTTTGAAGCGGGCGTGGGGCTGGCAGCTGAGCTCATCGATTCGGGCAAGGCATATGAGACATTACAGAAGCTGATCGAGGTCAGTAACCGATAGGAGACCCTTATGACCATTTTGGATACCATCGCGGCATATGCGAAGGAGCGGGTGGAGGAGAGCAGCAGGAAGGTCCCTCCCGCACAGATCCGGGCCATGGCACAGGATGCGCCGAAGACCGGGTTTGCTTTTGAAAAAGCCCTGCAGGGAAAGCATCCCGCCTTTATCTGCGAATGTAAAAAAGCGTCCCCCTCCAAGGGACTCATCGCACCGGACTTTCCCTATCTGCAGATTGCAAAGGAATATGAGGAAGCGGGAGCGGATGCCATCTCGGTGCTGACGGAGCCTAAGTGGTTCCTGGGATCCGATGCATATCTTCGGGAGATCGCGGCGAATGTCTTCATCCCCTGTCTGCGGAAGGACTTTACGGTGGATGAATACATGATCTACGAAGCCGCCACCCTGGGGGCATCGGCGGTGCTGCTCATCTGCTCCATCCTGTCCCCGGCGCAGCTAAAGGAGTACCGGGAGATCTGTGACGAGCTGGAGCTCTCCGCCCTGGTGGAAGCCCATGACGAAGCGGAGATCGGGATGGCGCTGGAAGCGGGCGCCCGGATCGTGGGCGTCAACAACCGGAACCTGAAGGATTTCTCCGTGGATACCGGTAACAGCGCAAGGCTTCGCAGTCTGGTGCCGCCGGAGGTACTCTTTGTTTCCGAGAGCGGTGTCAGCGGTCGGGAGGATGTGGAACGCATCACCCGCATCGGCGCGGGAGCCGTGCTGGTGGGAGAGACCCTGATGCGGGCTGCGGATAAAACAAGGAAGCTTGCTGAGCTCCGGGGAACCTTATGACAAAGATCAAATTCTGCGGGTTGCGGCGCCCGGAGGATATCGCCGCGGCAAATCGGATCCGGCCGGACTATGTGGGTTTCGTATTTGCAAAGGGAAGTTCCCGGCAGGTGACGGGAGAGCAGGCAGAGGCGCTGAAAGCAATGCTGGATCCCGGGATCCCTGCAGTGGGGGTCTTTGTAGACCAAAGGCCGGAAGAGATCGCTGCGCTGCTTGCGCGGGGCACGATCGATATGGCACAGCTCCACGGAGCTGAGGATGAAGGCTATATCGCAAGACTCCGGGAGCTGACTGACAAGCCTGTCATAAAAGCCTTCCGGGTGCGGAATGCGGAGGATGTACAGGCAGCGAGAAAAAGCTCTGCGGACCTGGTGTTACTGGATTCCGGTGCCGGCACGGGAGAAACCTTTGACTGGTCCCTTCTGCGGGATGTGGGCAGGGATTATCTCCTGGCGGGAGGACTACATCCCGGAAATGCGGCGGAGGCCCTTCGGCAGCTGCATCCCTACGGGCTGGATGTGAGCTCCGGCATCGAGACAGACAGGGTGAAGGACCAGGAGAAGATGGCAGCATTTGCCGCTGCCGTTAGATCCGAAGAAGGAAATGAGGAGAAGACAGTATGACGAACGAAAAGGGAAGATTCGGGATCCACGGCGGACAGTACATCCCCGAGACCCTCATGAATGCAGTGATCGAGCTGGAGAAGGCCTACGATCATTACAAGGACGACCCGGAGTTTAATGCAGAGCTCACCGCTCTGTTAAATGACTATGCGGGGAGACCTTCCAGGCTCTACTATGCGGAGAAGATGACCCGGGATCTGGGAGGAGCGAAGATCTATCTGAAGAGAGAGGATCTGAACCATACCGGCGCCCACAAGATCAACAACGTGCTGGGGCAGGCGCTGCTGGCCAAAAAGATGGGCAAGACCCGTCTCATCGCAGAGACCGGCGCAGGACAGCACGGCGTTGCCACTGCCACCGCTGCAGCACTGATGGGTATGGAGTGCGTGGTCTTCATGGGAGAAGAGGATACCATCCGTCAGGCTCTGAACGTGTATCGCATGCGCCTGCTGGGAGCTGAGGTGATCCCGGTAAAGACCGGCACCGCCACCCTGAAGGATGCGGTTTCCGAGGCCATGCGCGAGTGGACCAGCAGGATCGAGGATACCCATTACTGCCTGGGTTCCGTCATGGGACCTCACCCCTTCCCCATCATCGTCAGAGACTTCCAGGCCGTGATCTCCAGAGAGACCAGGGCCCAGATCCTGGAGAAGGAAGGCAGACTTCCGGATGCGGTGCTGGCATGCGTCGGCGGCGGATCCAACGCCATCGGCAGTTTCTATCATTTCATTCCCGACGAGGGTGTCAGACTCATCGGCTGTGAAGCGGCGGGCAGAGGTGTGGATACCTTTGAAACGGCAGCCACCATTGCCACCGGCAGGCTGGGGATCTTCCACGGGATGAAGTCCTATTTCTGCCAGGACGAGTACGGTCAGATCGCACCGGTGTACTCCATTTCCGCGGGACTGGACTATCCCGGCATCGGACCGGAGCATGCCCATCTCCACGACATCGGCCGTGCGGAGTACGTGCCCGTCACTGACGAGGAAGCGGTGAATGCCTTTGAATATCTGGCGCGTACCGAGGGCATCATCCCTGCCATCGAGTCCGCCCATGCGGTGGCACATGCCATGAAGATCGCACCGCAGATGCGGGAGGATCAGATCATCATCATCACCATTTCCGGAAGAGGAGACAAGGACTGTGCGGCCATTGCCCGCTACAGAGGGGAGGATATTCATGAGTAAGATCGCGGAAGCTTTTGCAAACGGAAAGGCATTTATCCCCTTCATCACCGTGGGCGATCCCGATGCGCAGACCACGGCGGCCTGCGTGCGGGAAATGGTGGCTGCGGGAGCGGATCTCATCGAACTGGGGATCCCTTTCTCGGATCCCACCGCGGAGGGCCCCGTGATCCAGGGAGCGAACCTGCGGGCCCTGAAGGGAGGCATGACCACGGATAAGGTATTTGACCTGGTGCGTGATCTGCGAAAGGATGTTACAATACCTATGGTGTTTATGACCTACGCCAATGTGGTATTCTCCTACGGCGCGGAGCGTTTTATCCGCACCTGCAGTGAGGTGGGCATCGACGGGCTGATCCTGCCGGACCTGCCCTTTGAGGAGAAGGAGGAGTTCCTTCCTGCCTGCCATACCTACGGCGTGGATCTGATCTCCCTCATCGCACCGACCTCCGAGAATCGCATTGCCATGATCGCACGGGAAGCGGAAGGCTTTATCTACATCGTCTCCAGCCTGGGCGTCACCGGCGTACGCAGCGAGATCAAGACGGATCTCGCCTCCATCGTGCAGGTGGTGAGGGAGAATGCGAGCGTGCCCTGTGCCATCGGCTTCGGTATTTCCGAGCCTGCCCAGGCCCGCAAAATGGCGGATATCTCCGACGGAGCCATCGTCGGATCTGCCATCATCAGACTCCTGGAGCGTTACGGCAAAGAAGCGCCCGCGCAGGTGGGTGCCTATGTAAGATCCATGAAGGATGCGCTCCGGTAGTCGAAAGACAGTAGCGCACTTTTTGGAGAATGCAATGCAACAGATCAAAGGGAACAGATTATCGGACGGGATCGCCATCGGAAAGGTCCGGATCGCAGGCGCTGACAGAGGTGTCGGAAATTCGGACAACCTCACAGGGAAGCGGATTTCCGCGAATGGGATGGGGCCTTCCGAAGCAGGCGGCACCGCGGGGGATGGTTCGGAAAGAGACCGCCTGAAAGCGGCATTTGCCCGGGCGGTGACCCATCAGGAGGAACTGGCCCGCAAGGCAGCCTATTCCGCCGGGGAAGAAGTGGCGCAGATTTTTCGTGCCCACGCCGTGATGCTCCAAGATGAGCTCCTACTGGGAGAGATCCTGGAAGTCCTGGAAGACCGGAAATGCACTGCGGAGGAAGCGGTTTCGGAGGTGTTGGACGCCCAGGCCGCCCGCTATGCCGGAATGCCGGATCCTTTCCTGCGGGATCGCGGGGCGGATTTTAAGGATATTCGAAACTGTCTGCTGGAGATCCTGACCGGTGAAGCGGGAAACGCATTCGCCGGAGAAAGCGTGATCCTTGCAGGGGAGGAGATCACTCCCTCGGATCTGATGCGCAGCGTTCCCGGATCCATCCTGGGTATCGTCACCGGGAAGGGTGGATATGAGAGCCATACCGCCATTCTGGCCAGAGGTATGGGCATCCCCGGGATCGTGGTGCCGGATGGAATGGAGGGCGTAACAAACGGCATAGAGGCCGTCCTGGACGCTACGGAAGGAACCCTGATCATCGAACCGGATGCGGATACCTTAAAGCACCTGCAGGAGAAGCAGGAAGCCTTTCGGAAGGAAGCGGAGAATGCCGCTGCGCAAAAGGCAGAGCCCTTTGTGACGGCAGAGGGCAGGACCGTCAGGATCTGTGCCAATATCTCGGGCCCTGCGGATATGGCTGCCGTTCTGCGGAGCGGTGCAGACGGCATCGGTCTCTTCCGGACGGAGATGCAATACCTGGGCAGTACCGCAGCTCCGGATGAGGAAAAACAATTCGAAAGTTACCTTCAGGTTATCGAGCAGATGGCGCCCGGTCCCGTGATCCTGCGGACCTTTGATGTGGGCTCCGACAAATGTCCCGATTACCTGCATCTTCCCGTCGAGGACAATCCGGCCCTGGGACTCCGGGGGATCCGGCTGAGCCTCACCATGCGGGATCTGTTTAAGACCCAGCTCCGCGCCATCCTGCGGGCATCCGCATACGCTAACGTGGGGCTGCTTCTGCCCATGGTGGTCTCCCTGCGGGAGGT
>JAILAF010000092.1 GCA_024681775.1 Lachnospiraceae bacterium | reverse complement strand
GTCCCAGGGCTCTGCAGTGGGTCTCGATGAAAGGATCCAGCTCCTCCAGAACGATGAGACGGTCCACCTTCGCGGCAAAATCACGGATCAGCTTCTCGGGAAGGGGCCAGATCATGCCCAGCTTCAGAATGCTGGCCTGCTCGCCGAAGACTTCTCTGGCGTATTGATAAGAGGTGGAGGAGGTGATGATTCCCAAAGAAGTATCGCCCAGTTCGGCGCGGTTCAGATCACAGGTTTCCGCCCAGGCGATCAGATCCTTCGTCCTCTGCTCCACGCGGACGTGGGCATCCCGTGAGTTTTTCGTCATCATGACCTTGGCAGGGTCTTTTTGATAGGGGACCTGCGCCGGCTCCATCCGCTCTCCCGGCTCCACCACGCTCTGGGAATGAGACACTCTGGTGCAGAGCTTCAGGAACACGGGGGTATTAAACTCTTCGGAGATCTCAAAGGCTTTTTTGGCAAAAAGCAGTGCCTCCGAGGAATCGGAAGGCTCCAGCATGGGCACCTTTGAAGCCTGCGCATAGTGTCTGGAATCCTGCTCGTTCTGGGAGGAGTGCATACCGGGGTCGTCCGCCACACAGATCACCAGTCCGGCATTCAGCCCCTGATAGGAAATGGTAAAGAGGGGATCCGCCGCCACATTCAGTCCCACATGCTTCATGGCGGATGCCGCCCGGACACCCCCCAGGGTGGCGCCGTGGGCAGCCTCTAAGGCCACCTTCTCGTTGGGGGCCCATTCACAGTAGATATCGTCGTATTTTGCCGCTTCCTCGGTGATCTCCGTGCTGGGAGTCCCGGGATAGCTGGAGATAAACCGTACGCCCGCTTCGTAAAGTCCTCTGGCTACGGCCTTGTTTCCAAGCATCAATTCCTTCATAAAATATTCTGTCCTTTTCGGGTAAAAATGGATTGCAGTATGACAGTTCTGTCACAAATCAGCTCCGGTTTTCCTGTGCTACCAGCTGATCCGCACCATGGCGCTTCCGCAGTACGGGCTTCTCGATCTTGCCGGTGGCATTCCGGGGGATCTCCTCGAAGAAGATCTCTCTGGGGCGCTTGTAGCGGGCCAGACCTAAACAGAACTCCTCGATCTCCTCCTTCGTGCAGGTGTAGCCTTCCTTCACCTCGATGATGGCCGCGGTCTTCTCTCCCAGACGGTAGTCGGGGATGCCGATGACTGCCACATCCTTCACCTTGTCGCAGCCGCGGATGAAATTCTCGATCTGCACGGGGTAGATGTTCTCGCCGCCGCTGACGATGACGTCCTTCTTCCGGTCCACCAGGAAGATGAAGCCGTCCTCATCCGTCATGGCCATGTCGCCGGTGTAGAGCCAGCCGTCCTTCAGGACCTCTGCGGTGGCCTCGGGATTGTTGTAATAGCAGGTCATGACGCCGGGACCCTTGACACAGAGCTCTCCCACTTCTCCCTGCTTTACCTCGCTCCCGTCCTCTCCCACGATCTTACACTCCCAGCGATAGCCGGGAACACCGATGGCACCTACCTTGTGAATGTTCTCCACACCCAGATGCACGCAGCCGGGGCCGGTGGATTCGGAGAGACCGTAATTGGTATCGTAATCGTGATTCGGGAAATATTCCTTCCAACGCTTGATGAGGCTGGGGGGCACGGGCTGGGCGCCGATGTGCATGAGCCTCCACTGATCCAGCTGATAATCGGAGAGCTTCAGCTCCCCTCTGTCCAGGCCGTCCAGGATATCCTGGGCCCAGGGCACCAGGAGCCATACGATGGTGCAATGCTCCGAGGATACGGCGGAAAGAATGGTGCCGGGCTTGGCCCCTTTGAGGAGCACCGCTTTGCTGCCGGCAACCAAAGACCCCATCCAGTGGAATTTCGCGCCGGTATGGTACAGGGGCGGGATGCAGAGGAAGGTATCTTCTCTGCCGGTGGAGTGATGCTTTTGCTCCATCTCCGCAGCCTGGGTCAGGGACAGATGCTTGTGCAGGATCGCCTTGGGGAAGCCGGTGGTGCCGGAGGAAAAATAGATGGCACCGTAATCATCATCGGTGATGGTCACATCCGGGGCGACGCTGGAGCAATCCGCCACCAGCTCGCGATAGCTCTCCGCAAACCGGGGACAGTTGTCTCCCACATACAGCAGGAGCCTGCCCTTGCTGAGCCTGTCCGCAATGGCCTCGATACGGCCGATAAACTCCGGTCCGAAGACCACCAGCTGCACCTCCGCCAGCTCCGCGCAGTACATGATCTCATCCGCGTCATAGCGGAAGTTGAAGGGCACGGCAATGGCCCCGCTCTTCAGGATACCAAAATAAATGGGGAGCCATTCCAGGCAGTTGTACATGATGATTGCTACCCGGTCCCCTTTTTGCACGCCTCTTGCGATGAGGAGATTGGCAAACCGGTTGGCTTTTTCTTCAAAAACGCTCCAGGTGATCTCACGGCGATAGGGAGCAAAAACACTGGGCTCGATGAGCTCGTACTCCTTCCAGGTAACGCGTCTGGTGTCCGCTTCCTCGGGGTTAAGCTCCACCAGTGCAACCTCATCTCCGTACAGCCTTGCATTCCGATCCAGGTATTCCGTTACAGGCATTTTCTGTGCTCCTTTGCGCGTATGATCTGCGGTCCGCATGCGCAGACCGTATCAGATAAACTTTATCATTTTCGCCCCTTTGCGTCAACGATTTAAAGCGGCAAAGTAATGCTTGACGAAAGATGGAATTTATCTTATAGTTTTCACCGCAGTCATCCGGGGGTGCGGTTCACCCGCTGAGATCGGTAGAAGCTACCGGAACCCTTAAAACTTGATCCGGATAATTCCGGCGGAAGGAAGGAAAGAAAAATGAACGAATCTATCTTTTACTACTCTGAAGTCAACGACTGGGGGGAAGTGGTCTATTACCCCACAGGTTCGGGCGTAGCGTTACTGCTGTTCCTGATCTTTGCAGTCATCACCCTGGCACTGGTTTTGTCTGCCATCGAAGGAAAGAAGGCGGCAGGCATTGACACTGCGGATCCCGACGCGCGGATCCCGCTTCCCGCCAATCCCTTAAAAATGTCCGCAAAACAACTGACTTTCTGTGCTGTATCCATCGCACTTGGCATGGTGCTCTCCGAGATCAAGCTCTATCATTTCCCCACCGGCGGCTCCATCACTCTGGTTTCCATGCTGATGGTCACCCTGCCCGGCTACCTCTTCGGACCCGGCGCAGGCCTCTTCTCCGCAGTGGGCTACGGTCTCCTGCAGCTCCTGATCGATCCTTACGTACTCTATCCCGGCCAGCTGGTGCTGGATTACATCCTGGCCTTCGGTCTGCTGGGTCTCTCCGGCTTCTTCTGGCTGAAGAAGTACGGTCTCATCAAGGGTTACCTGGTGGGCGTCACCGGGCGGTTTCTCATGAGCTTTTTGAGCGGCTGGATCTTCTTCGGCGCCTATGCCTGGGACGGCTGGAGCCCCTGGGCGTACTCTCTGGTCTACAATGCGATCTACATCTACGCAGAGGCACTCCTCACCGTTGTGATCCTGGCGCTGCCTCCCGTTCGGAATGCGATCCGCGCCGTCCGGAATTTCGCACATCAGTAAATGCCAATATTTGATTATACAAAGAAAGTTCCGACAGACGATGATCTGTCGGAACTTTTTGCAAATGTTTAAATCATTCAGGGAAGAAAAACAAAATCCACTATTAATCTACTTTACGGAAAAGGAAATACGAATTCAATTATTCCGCAGCTTCCAACAGTTTGCTGATCACTTCGTATGCTATGTCCAAAGCATCCCCGCTCTTAAAAAACCACTCCCATTCCTTTCGCTCTTCTTCTGTTGCATTTTTTTCATCGAAATCCCTCATTTTGGAAAGATTATCCATCACAACATTCTGTATATCTTCCAGTGTAAGCTCTTCGGTGAATTGGTCGGTTTGCCCTTCGTCTTTTATATATATGTCCAGAAAGCTTGACTGAAACGAAATACAGTCCTCTACGCTCTGCACCTTTACAACATACTCCTTGTACCATTTCGGCACTTCCTTCGTGTAGTATACATATTCAATAAACAGTATATCCGAACCAATCATCGGAACGACAATAAAATCATATACATCCTCCGATATCGGCTGAACATCCTCGACTACCCAATCCTTTGTAAACATATAGGATGGAAGTGAATTATGCTCATCAAACATGGGATTTGCCATAATGGTATCCGTAAGATTTACATTTGTAAGATTTATGCTTGAAAGTGCATCACATCCCCAAAACATCCCGGAAACATCTGCATTATCAATCGTCCATCCGCTTAAATCAACAGCAGAAAGTGATTTGCATTCACTGAAGAAATGGTGGAGATTTTTGATATTTGAAGTATCCCAGCCGGAAACTCCAACAGATTGAAGAGAAGCGCAATTTTCAAGAACGCCCTCTGCTTTTATAACACTTGCGGTATCTAATCCATTTAGATCTATACTATTCAGTGATTTTGCACTGAAGAACAAGTATGATATATCCTTTACGCCCGACAAACATAACCCGGTCACATCAACCGATTTCAAATTCTCGTTATTTGCGAACATATCTGAAATATCCGTGATCTTATCCAAATTCAGCCGTTTTATGGTAAGACTTTCCAGAGAATCCATATTTCCAAAAAGTACACCACCGCCTTGAAAGTCACCAGTGCTTTTCGACAAGTCGGAGAATTCTTTACCGGTCAATATGTTCTTCGTGGTGTAGACCATATCGGCATCAATAATAATATCCTTGATTTCACCGTTGTTCATATATGAAATCCAGGGTTCCTGATATACGCACTTCTGCTTTTCGCCTACATCCAGCACTGTATAATATATTCGTGTTACAGTAAGGGTCCCATCTTCAAACTCATAGCCCACATCCGAAATGTTATCCTCAGGATTCAGAACCACTGACATCTCTGAGTTTTCCGCAGTGTCCTCTTTTTTTGTTTCCCCACAGGCTGTAAACATGATCAAAGATAACAATACCAATAATCTTGCCAGTAGTTTTTTCATCCAGCTCCTTTATTCTTCTGTGAATGAACCTTTATTTACCTCTACAGTTCCATCGAGATTCCATGTAACCAAATACTCAACCGGTGTACCATTACGGGTAGTGTCAGAAAATATAACTTTAAGCGGCTCGCCCTTTTCCGCCTCTTCTTCATCCGTACCAAGAGTAAAGGATGCACCTTCAAACCCAAAAACTCCGTCCGTCAAACCGTCATTAGCCCAATCGGGATATGTATTCTTATCAATCACAAGTTCCCCACAAGTGATTCTTTCAAAAAGCTTATAATCAAAAATACTGTACACAATTTTAAATTTTATTGTAGAACCTGCAACTAAAGGAGAACCGTTCGTTTTCACTTCCATTACGAGACTGTCTTCTCCCTCAAATTCCATGATTCCCCACTTGTAATCATGTGTAACATCTGCAATTTCCTCCGGCGTGATTTCAGCAATTTCGGAGTTTTCTGATGCTTCCTCCATCTCTGTTTCAGCAGTTTCAACGGTGTCCTGAACCTCTTTCTCCGTTTCCGTTTCAAGCGTTTCTGAAATTTCCGGAGTAGTTTCCTCTGTCTCGCTATTAATCGGAGCAGGCATCTCCTCTTGTTCCTTTACCTCTTCAACTACCGCAGTTGTTTCTGCTGATTCCTGGGATTCTGCTATTCCACAGGCTGACAAAGACAATACAACGCAAGTAAATAATAGAGCCACAATATTTTTCTTCATTTTTCTATCTCCTCTCTTTTGTCCATCATACGTTGGACATACACAGTAACTGTACAACATTTGCTATACACTTGCAACAAAAGGAATTTCAAGGAATGGGATACTATACACGACTACGGGATTTGAGAGAAGATAAAGATTTATCTATACGAAAGCTTTCGGAACAACTTCACATTCAGCGGACAACCTATCACAATTATGAAACCGGCAAAAGGGAACTTCCGTTTGAACTGGCTATCACTCTTGCAAAGTATTATAACGTATCGCTCGACTATATCGCAGGTCTGACAAATGACACTACTCCACCGGGTAAAAGAAAATAAACAAGGGATATTTCGAGACTTGCTCTGAAATATCCCTTTTCTTTATATACTCTGAGGAGAGCATTATATCAATGCTCTCCTCTATTTTATTGTCGCTTTGTTGGCCCAGATCTTGATGATTGAATTATGCATTTACTGAGTGACTATATAGCTCGATTTCCTTCAGGGCCTGCTCTTCAGTCAGTCCAAAGCGGCGTTGAAGTCTTTCAGAAATAATATCAGTGGGGACTTCGTCTTCCAGTTTGTCCAGGATGAAGGCACGGATGCCTTCTTCCTTCAGGTCCATAAAAAGTGCCATCTCTTTCATATAATCGGCCCTCCAATCTTCGTTCCGCCTGGCCTCGCTCACTGCCGCCTGAATGCGGGATGTGAGATCATCCGAAACCTTTCCAGACATAACGAAATCATAGAAATTACGCAAATCATCCGGAATATCCTCGCCCTTATAAGTACAATTGAAAAACAGCTTTTCTACACCGTCGTCCAGCAATAATCCGGTGTCCTCCGCACAGGTTTCCCGGAAAGTATATATTGGCATATCTTTCAGAAAAGGATCAAACGTGCAGATAAAGAGAATACTGCTGTCAGGGAGCAAACCGTAGGAATTGCCCCTCCGCAAAAAATCCGAATCGATGTTGGACTGGTAAAAGCGGCTTCGTTTCGGCAACCGAAGTTCATCCCTGCTTTTGTTGTTCAGATTCTGCATTTCTGCATCGTAAACAGCAGACTCATCGTAGGTATAAATATCCAAACGAATCGGCTTCCCGTCGCTTGTCGTCCGGTATTCCTTCTCCCGTTGTACATTCTGCAGCGTTCCAATGGGATGTTGCAGGAGGAGCTCAATCACATCTTTACAAAGTGCTTTGTCCTCCATGGTTTTGGTGAACATGAAGTCATCCCGGAACTCCAGTTCGCTGTATTCTTTCACCTTTACTACATTGGTCTTATTCATTCGGTTCTCCTTTTATTATAGTCATTGATTATTTGCTACTGCAAGAAGAACCTATGTTTTCAGGCTATGGATCATACGCATTTACCTCCCGCAAAAGATTCCCCAAATATCCCGGAAGGCAAGAAAAAAAATCCAGATAATTCTCCAAAACGGTTAAGGAACGTGAAAGTGGTCAATGGTTGATGCTCATGATTGGAAAAAGTGGCCGAAACGGCCGGATGCCTTTTGGCATATTTGATTGGTAAGCAATACTATAGCATTCAAAAAGCTAGAGGTAAAGAGAAAAAGAACGAGGAGGGCAATGTTTTTGCCCTCCTCGTTGTGCCTGAAGATGTTTCCCACATATGAAAGTATCCTTATATTTCCTCTAATACAGGCAATTCCTCACCTGATCTTCCGCATAGTACTCACAGTTAAAGTACTTTACATACAGCGGTCTTTCTTCGCCTCTGGTAAAGAACAGCACCCAATACTCCGTGGTCAGAGGCGTTCCCGCAGGAAGGGATTCCGTCTGGGTTGCAGTATAAAGGTCAAAGCTGTAGCGGTAGAGGACGCAGGAGTTCTCGCCGAGAACAAAATCATCCACCTTCTCCGCCAGGGTGTGATTGTCAACCCAGTGGTAATCCGTCAGGATACCATCCGCAAAGGTCTCCCGCTCGGCATATCCCGGATCGATGCAGATTCCGGAACCGCCCAGACAGTTCCATCCCTCCGGCGTTCCGCTTCCGCAGTCGAGAGGAACAAAGCTTTCCGAAGTAATACGATATCCTCCGAAATTAAAGAGGAACTCATCCGTGTAATTGCCGTAGACAATGGTGCCCGTACTCTCATTTTCCGGCATCGTCGCCCAGTCGGGCAGGAGCTGTACTCCGGCCGGCACGCTGAAGGTGATCTCCCCGTTCCGGATGATGAGACGTCCCATCAGGTGCAGGGAATCCTCATATTCCGGCATGGCCATTCCGGTCCACAGGCTGCCGCCGACGGCATCGAAATACCATACGCCGTCACTGTAACTGATGCGGAAGATATCACCGAAATACAGCCCGGAGCAGGTTTCTTCTGCCATGTAGCCGGGCAGTTCCAGGGTTCCCACATCGGATACGCTGTCACCGGTCTCCAGCCGGTAATCCAGGGTATTCTTTTCCTCATTCACTTCCGTTTTGACACAGTCAAAGAGGCTGCTGTCACCGTAGATCAGATCATCTTCGCAGAAGGTAATGACGGGCTCAGTCGCCCCTTGATCAATGAGAGTCAGGCTCTCGACATAAAAACCGGTTCCCCTGCCGTCGCAGACAGTAAATCCGTACTCTGCCTCTCCGTCCCTGTCAAAATCTCCGGACACCAGGAAGGAGGGAGGATTGTTATCCACAAAATGGGGGATCTCGATCAGCCGGTCTCCGATACGTGCGACATACCATTCATAATCGGTTCTTCCGAAAAGTTCGGCGTCAGAACCATCAAAAGTCCCGACGAAGAAATACTCTCCTTCCACCTCATTGGTATAGAAATCCTGATAGGTATACTGCTTCGCAGCTTCCAGATCTTCCAGGGATACCGGTACGGACAAGGTTGAAGATTCCTCCTCATCCGAAGTTTCAACCGAAGGTTCCTCCGATGAAGCCTCCACCGGTTCTGCAGCTTCTTCCGGTGCTGCAATTATTTCAACGGTTCCGGGATCTGCAATCTCCTCGGGGATCGGTTCCGCGCTCCCGCAGGCAGTCAAAAGCAGCAGCGGTAAAATGCAGCTGAACACTCTCTTTTTCATTTCAGACTCCTCCGTCCGCTCCGGCGCATCCCAGCCGGAAGGAATACAGGTACCGCTCCGCTACAGGAAGTCCGGTAAGGCCGCTTAAGGCCTCTGCGTAATAGTCCATCTGGGTGCGGTAGCGGTCCCAGAGTTCCTTCATCTGCTCCACAGCGTCGGTCTTGTAATCTGCCAGGATCACCTTCCCGTCCTCGATAAAGTACACGTCGATGATTCCCTGGATCAGCAAGATCTCGCCGGTAGCCTTTCCGGCCAATCTGTCTGCAGGAATGCCGTAGACGAAGGGCTGCTCCTTTTTGAGCGCACCTGCGCGCTGTGCCCGCCACATGCGATAGCTCAGCTCGCTCCCCAGGAAGGTCAGGATCCGATCCTTTCGTACCGCATCCAGATACTGCTGCGACAGTCTGCCGCTCTCCCGCTCCTCCCCAAGGAACCGCTCCAGAGGCTGCTTTATGACAGCCCCGTCGGTAAAAGCATCACAAAAAGCAGCGTAATCCTCCGGCAGCTTTCCGAAGGCTGCGCCCAGCACTCTGTCAAAGTCCATGAGTTGCATGACTCTGTGGTAGGCATTACCGCGGACCGTACCGGAGATCTCCTCCTTAGGCGCACGGAAGGCAGGGACACGGCTCTTTCTCTCTCTGGTCTCAAAGAGTACCTTCACGCCCTCTTCTTCCTCCTCCCGCTCCAGGGCCGCCATCTTCAGTTCGGAGACGGAGGTCTTCGTATAGAGGTCTTCCAGATTCCCATAAGGATATTGCAGTTCGAAGCGCTCTTCCAGCGCTTTCAGATCCGCAGGCTCTGCGTAGCGTTCGCTGTGCTCCAGCTTCTCCCGGAGGTCTCCAAATCCTCTTTCTCTGTCTGCCACGGATCCCGCCACATCCTCCAGCCGGTAGGGACGCAGCTCCAGGGGCAGATTTTTGCAAATGGGTCTGAGAAAATCATAATAGCAGGATGCCGCCAAAAAGCGGGAAAAGGGAAGACTGTCTACCCTTTCCAGCTCCATGGTGATCGGTTCGTTCTCCACATCCCCAACCGCTGCGGACAGGATCAGTTTTTCCTCTGCTCTGGTCATGGCCACGTAAAGTACCCGCAGCTCCTCCGCCAGAAGGCTGTGCTTTTTCGTCAGGGCCAGAACGGATTTGGCGAAGGGCTTTGCGGAAAGGAAGCGCTTCCTGTCCCGAAAGGTGCAGCCGATCCCCAGATCACCGTCCCAGAGGATTGCGTTATTAATGTCCTTCTCATTGAACTGGCGCGACAGACCGGCCACGATCACCACGGGGAACTCCAGTCCTTTACTCTGATGGATGCTCATCATGCGCACCACATTGGCGCCATCGTCGGACACATCCGCCTGCCCCATATCCTGGTTGTATTTCTGCATCCGGTCCATGTAGCGGATGAAATGATTCAGGCCGTAGTAGGAGGTCTGCTCAAAGGCGGATGCTCTGGTAAGAAACAGTTCCGCGTTGGCCTTTCTGCGGGCACCGCAGGGCAGCGCTGCCAGATACTCCGGATAATCATAATCGTCATAGATCCGCTGCAGCAGATCCCGCACGCCGGTATAAAGCGCCATTTTACGGTAGCCATCCAGGCGATCCGTAAACTCTCTGATATGCGCCTGCAGGGAAACGGGAATCTTCTCATCCTCCGCTGCCTTCGCAAGTGCATCCGCCAGGCTCTCTCCCGGCGCCACGGCGCGGATCCTTGCCACATCCTCTTCCGAGAACCCTCCAAAGACCGAGATCATGGCGCCGTACAGAGAGATATCTCTGTGGGGATTGTTCAGGGTACGGAGGAACTGCAGCAGCTCGCATACTTCCTTGGACGCAAAATAGCCTGTCTTTGCCGGTGCTTCAAACGGAATGCCCAGGGATTCAAAGACTCTGCTGAAGGAGGTGATAACGCTGCCGGGACTGCGATGAAGGATCACGATATCTCCGAAGCGCAGAGGCGCGATCTCACGGCCGCCATCGACTTTATGAGTGATCTGACCGTCCCGCACCAGCTCCAGGATCCGGGTAGC
>JAILAF010000050.1 GCA_024681775.1 Lachnospiraceae bacterium | reverse complement strand
TCCGGAACGCTTCCGTCACCGGATAGACGCAGTCATATCCCCCGGGGTCGTTTGCCAGAAATACGAATTCCTTCACTTTGCGATGGCCTCTCTTTCCTCCCAGATCTTGTCGATGGCGGTGAAGAAGTCATCGATGTCCTTTGCGGTGTAAGGGATCCGGCAGATATCCGCGGTGAGGAGCTCTTCGTCGTGCATCCGCTCCACCACGGGGCACAGGCCCTTCCCGTACTCCTGGGTGGGGGTGTCGATAAAGGCGAAGGGATAGGTGGTCTCATTAAAGACCCGCTTATGCTTATACAGGTTCATCAGATAGATGGGCTTTACATAGCCGGTGCCCAGAGGGAAGCCCTCCGCTTTCATGGCGTTGGCAAAGGTCTCCCGGGACATGCCCCAGACATTTTTGTCAAATTTCACCGGATACATGTAGTAGGAGTGGGTAAAGCCCTCCGGCACGGTGACGGGGGTAAAGCCGGGGCGCTTTTTGAATCCTTCCGTGATCTGATCTGCCAGCGCTCTTCTGGAAGCCAGGAAGCCGTCCAGTTTTTTCAGCTGCTCGATGCCGATGGCGGCGTGGAGCTCACTCATGCGGATGTTGCTGCCAAGGGCCACGGTGTCCATGTCCCCCTGCTCGTCCAGAGCCACTTCCCCGTGGTTTCGGATGAGCTGGCATTTTCTGGCCAGTTCGTCATTGTCCGTCAGCAGGATCCCGCCTTCTCCGCTGTGGATGACCTTGTGGTAGTTCAGGCTGAAGACCCCGATGTCCGCGATGGTGCCTGCTTCCCGGCCGTTTACGGTGGCGCCGGGGGCCTGGGCATTGTCCTCGATGACATAGAGACCGTGCTTTTTCGCAATCTCCATGATCTTCGGCAGGTCGCTGGGAAGGCCGAAGATGTTCACCGTGAGGATGGCTTTGGTGCGAGGGGTGATCCAGCGCTCGATCTGGGCCGGGTCCATGGTGTAGGTATCCGGATCGATGTCCACGAAGATGGGCACACCGCAGTTCATGAGGATGGCGCTGGCGGAAGCCACCATGGTGTAGGGGGATACCAGGACCTCATCCCCGGGGCCCACGCCGCAGGCTGCCACGGCGGTGTGGAGGCCGGTGGTGGCGGAGTTTACCGAGATGGCGTGCTTGGAGCCGAAGCGCTTGCAGAAAGCCTCTTCGATCTCCCGGACCTTGGGGCCTCCCAGGAATTTCTCCCCGGAATTGGCCAAAAACGCGGAGAGGCACCCGGAATTCATGACCTCCACCACGGCTGCGGTCTCCTCCGGGCCCATGGTGCTGGTCCAGGGGATGGCCTCCTTTCTCACGGGCGTACCGCCCAGGATCGCGCATTTACTCATATCTGACTTCCTCCCTTTTCTGACTGATCCGTGAGCGCTCCAGCGCCTCCGCCACATACAGCGGGTAGATGGCATCCGAAAGCTCACAATATGGTTTTTCTGTTCCGTCCAGGATCCGGCGGATATTCTCGATGGCATTGCCCATGCAGGCGTCCTGTAACAGGCCCGTCTCATGGCTCTTTGGCGTCAGCTCCGCAAAGCCCTGGAACAGATGATGGGGCCCCGTGCCGTACACCAGGATCTCATCCCCGCTGCAGCGCATCTCCACCTTTCCCCTGGAGCAGTACAGGTCGATGTCGAAGAGATAGTACTGTCTGTCGTCCACCCCTTCGGCGTATCCCGTGACGCCCCCGGGAAGCCCGAAGGCAAAGCTCAGCGTCGGTTCCGGCTCCGCGGAGGTGGGGGTCTCCCCCAGGGTCTCTACCCAGTCGATGGGATTCCCCGTCCACATGCTGAGCAGGTCGAAGAGGTGGGAGCCGGTGTTTCGGATCCCCCGGGTGTAGCGGACGCCGATCTTCTGAAGTTCCCCGATCTCCCCGGACCGGAGCAGGTCCGTGACCCGGCGAAGCCCCCCGTTCCATCTTCTGGAGATGTTGGGGATCAGAGTGACGCCGGATTCTTTTACCGCCCGCAGCAGCTCCTTCGCCTCCCCGGTATCCTCCGTCAGGGGCTTTTCGCAGAACAGGACCCGGGAGGTGCCGGCCTGCAGCAGGCGTTTTACCAATGGCAGGTGCGTATCCGGCGGCGTGCAGATGCTGACCACGTCGATGTCCTTCAGGGCCCCTGCCGCCATGGCTTCTTCCAGAGAAGGAAAATAGGCGGCCCCCGGTGCGGCTTCCTTTAAGAGGGCTTCCTTGGACGGGTCCCCGTCGATGCCGCAGACCAGCTCAAAGCCCTCCGACATCTCATAGGCTGCCACGTGCGTGGAAGGGTGGGGACGCTGGGGCTCCGCCTCGTATAAAAGCCCGATCCGCCCCAGACCCAGAACGGCGGCTTTATACATGATCGGACCCTTTCAGCATGGCGCGGTACTTGATCTCTGCGATGTTCCAGTCGTCCAGGTTGTCGATGTCCTGCACCTCCATCTCATCCATGATCAGGGGAGAGGTCCTCTCCGGCACCAGGGTGTGCTGGGCGATCATGGCCTGGGTCCGCAGGAAGTAGAACTGTCCCGCATCGTGATAGTAGGGCTCTAAGTCCTGAGATCTGGACAGCTCATATTCCTTCCATTTGTACTTCATATAAGGCCCGTCCAGGATAAAGCACCTTTGGGGCGGGAAGGAAAAACGCACCACCGGGATCACGGAATCGGCGCCGCTCTCCTCGAACAGGGCATTGGCCTTCCGCAGCTTTTCCGCGGTGATGAAGGGGGCGGTGGGATAGATGCAGCAGACGGATTCCGGCTCCTTCCCCAGCTTTTTGTATTCATTCACCACTTCCAGCATGACATCGATGGTCATGGCGTGGTCCCCGGCCATCTCTGCGCTCCGGCGGAAGGGAAAAGAAGCGCCGTACTTTTGGGCGATCTCAGCAATCTCGTCATCCTCCGTGGAGATCATGACCTCGTCAAAGACGCCGCTCTCCAAGGCCGCCTCGATGGAATAGGCCAGGATCGGCTTGCCGCAGAACTCCTTGATGTTTTTTCTGGGGATTCTCTTGCTGCCACCCCGGGCAGTGATCATTGCGATTTTCATAGGCTCCTTCTTTCTATAAAGAAAATGTGTGACCAATATGCATATCTTATCACGAATCGCTTCTTTTATGAAGAGCCGCCGGGAAGTGTGGCACAGATAAAATAACATACAATATATAGTTTTCGCCTTGAAACGGCACACAAGATATGGTAACATAATCTGTGCGCGGGTTTGTCGCGTAAGTGTGTGTTTGGGGGAGGAGATCCGGACATGAAAGTCATCAAAAGAAGCGGCATGGAGGTCGATTTCGATCTGTCAAAGATCACCAATGCCATCAAGGCAGCGAATAAGGAAGTCGATCCCATCTATCAGCTCAATCCCTACCAGATCGAGGCAGTGTCCCGTATGGTGGTGGACAAGATCGGAACCGGCAGCTATGCGGTCCAGGTGGAGGATATCCAGGATCTGGTGGAGACCAGCATCATGGAGATGCGCGGCTATGAAGTGGCGCAGAAGTACGTCCGCTACCGGTACAAGAGAGAGTTAAAGAGAAAGTCCAATACCACGGACAATGGCATCCTGGCCCTCATCGATCACTTAAACGAGAGCATCAACCAGGAGAATTCCAACAAGAATCCCGTCATCAATTCCACACAGCGGGACTATATGGCCGGCGAGGTGAGCAAGGACCTCACCATGCGGGTGCTGCTTCCCGAGGAGATCGTGAAGGCCCATGAGGAGGGCATCATCCATTTCCACGATGCGGATTATTTCGCACAGAAGGAGCACAACTGCGACCTCATCAACTTAGAGGACATGCTCCAGAACGGCACCGTCATCAGCGAGACCCTCATCGAGAAGCCCCACAGCTTCTTCACCGCCTGCAACGTCACCACCCAGATCGTGGCCCAGGTGGCCAGCAACCAGTACGGCGGCCAGAGCTTTACCCTGTCCCACCTGGCTCCCTTCGTGGAGGTGAGCCGTCAGAAGATCCGCCAGACCGTCATCGAGGAGCGCACCGCCTGCGGGGACTCCCTGGATGAGGACAAGGTGGAAAAGATCGTGGAGAGCCGCCTGAAGGAGGAGATCCGCAGCGGCATCCAGACCATCCAGTATCAGCTCATCACCCTGATGACCTGTAACGGACAGGCTCCCTTTGTCACCATGTTCATGTATCTGGACGAGGTGCCCGAGGGCCGTACCAGGGACGACCTGGCGATGCTCATCGAGGAAGTCCTGATCCAGCGTATGCAGGGTGTGAAGAACGAAAAGGGCATCTGGATCACTCCGGCCTTCCCGAAGCTGATCTATGTCCTGGACGAGGACAATATCCACGAGACCTCTCCTTACTGGAGCCTGACGCAGCTGGCTGCCAAGTGCACCGCAAAGCGTATGGTCCCCGACTACATCTCCGCCAAGGTCATGCGGGAACTGAAAAAAGGCGATGTGTACCCCTGCATGGGATGCCGCTCCTTCCCCACCGTGGAAGACGGACAGCGCAATCCCGACGGAAGCCGGAAGTACTACGGGCGCTTTAACCAGGGCGTGGTCACCATCAATCTGGTGGATGTGGCCTGCTCTTCCCAGGGCGATATGGACAAATTCTGGGAGATCTTAGAGGAGCGCCTGGAGCTTTGCCACCGGGCACTTCGCTGCCGGCATGAGCGTCTTCTGGGCACCACCTCCGATGTGGCACCCATCCTCTGGCAGCACGGCGCTCTGGCCCGGCTGGAGAAAGGGGAAAAGATCGACAAGCTCCTCTACGACGGGTATTCCACCATCTCCCTGGGCTATGTGGGCCTCTGCGAGATGTGCCGCCGGATGCTGGGGGTCCCCCACACCGATCCGGAGGGCCGGGAGTTTGCCCTGAAGGTCATGCAGAAGTTAAACGATAAGTGTGCGGAGTGGAAGGCTGCGGAGCATATCAGCTATTCCGTGTACGGAACGCCCATGGAGTCCACCACATATAAGTTTGCCAAGTGCCTCCAGAAGCGCTTCGGCATCATCCCCGGAGTGACGGACAAAAACTACATCACCAACAGCTATCATGTCCACGTGACGGAGGAGATCGACGCCTTCAGCAAGCTCAAGTTCGAGGCGGAGTTCCAGAAGCTCTCCCCCGGCGGCGCCATCAGCTATGTGGAGGTTCCGAACCTGCAGGACAACATCGAGGCCGTGCTCTCGGTGATGAAGTTCATCTATGACAACATCGTCTACGCCGAGCTCAATACCAAATCCGATTACTGCGAGGAGTGCGGCTATGACGGCGAGATCAAGATCGTGGAGACGGAGGACGGCAAGCTGGTCTGGGAGTGCCCCAACTGCGGAAACCGCGACCAGTCCAAGATGAGCGTCGCCCGCCGTACCTGCGGATACATCGGAACCCAGTTCTGGAACCAGGGCCGCACCCAGGAGATCAAGGACCGCGTGCTGCATCTGTAACCCGGATAGCTTTGCAAATTCCAAGAGGATGATCCCCACAGGGTCATCCTCTTTTCTCTAATGTTGCTTTCCCTTGCCCCATCTTGCGATTCCCGCATTTTCCCTTGCAATCCCCTTTCTTCTATGATACAATGCTCGTGTTGGTGTGATAAAAAATTAACAGACTCAATTTTTCCTACAAATCCGCCAATTCATCAGGAACTGTCCGGGAAAGCATTTCTGACACAGGTCCGCAACATTCGCAGTTCAAATCAGGAGGAAACATTCATGGCAAAGAAGGTAGTTCTTGCAGGCGCCTGCCGTACCGCAATCGGTACGATGGGAGGTTCCTTAAGCACCATTCCCGCAGCGGATCTGGGTGCGATCGTCATCAAGGAGGCATTAAACCGTGCGGGCGTGGCTCCCGACCAGGTTGATCAGGTCTATATGGGCTGTGTCATCCAGGCCGGCCAGGGTCAGAACGTGGCTCGTCAGGCTACCATCAAGGCCGGACTTCCCATCGAGGTTCCCGCTGTCACCATGAACGTGGTCTGCGGCTCCGGTCTGAACTGCGTGAACCAAGCTGCTCAGATGATCATGGCAGGCGATGCCGACGTCGTGATCGCAGGCGGTATGGAAAATATGTCCATGGCTCCCTTCGCCATCCCTAACGGCCGCTACGGCTATCGGATGATGACCCCTGCACAGAGCAAGGGCGCGCTGGTGGATACCATGATCGTGGATGCCCTTTGGGATGCATTCAACGACTATCACATGATCACCACCGCGGACAACATCGCCAGAGAGTGGGGCCTGACCCGGGAGGAGCTGGATCAGTTCGCTCTCCAGAGCCAGTTAAAGTGCGAGGCTGCCCAGAAGTCCGGCGCTTTCAAGGCAGAGATCGTTCCCGTGGAAGTGAAGAAAAAGAAGGAGACCGTGATCTTCGACACCGATGAAGGCCCGAGACCCGGCTCCACCATCGAAGGACTTGCAAAGCTTCGTCCCATCAACCCCGACGGCTTCGTCACCGCTGGAAACGCTTCCGGCATCAATGACGGCGCTGCGGCTGTGGTGGTGATGAGCGAAGAGAAGGCAAAGGAGCTGGGTGTGAAGCCCATGGCTACCTTTGTAGCCGGCGCACTGGCAGGTGTTCGCCCCGAAGTCATGGGCATCGGCCCCGTGGCTGCCACCAAGAAGGTCCTGGCAAAGACCGGCATGAAGATCGAAGACTTTGACATCATCGAGGCAAACGAGGCCTTCGCAGCACAGTCCGTGGCTGTGGGCAAGGACCTGGGCATCGATGTGGAAAAGCAGCTGAATCCCAACGGCGGCGCCATCGCTCTCGGACATCCCGTGGGCGCATCCGGCTGCCGGATTCTGGTCACCCTGCTTCACGAGATGCAGGCAAAGGGTGCCAAGACCGGACTGGCTACCCTGTGCATCGGCGGCGGCATGGGCTGCGCCACCATCGTCAAGATCGAAGACTAGACATGAAGATCGGGAGGGTTCAGGCGAACCCTCTCGATTTGCTGTGTTTATGAGAATCCATAGCGAAAGGAAGCAATCAGATGGAATTTATCCTCTACGAACAGAAAGACAAGATCGCAGTCCTGACCATTAACCGCGAAAAGGCCCTGAACGCATTAAACTCCCAGGTTCTGGATGAACTGAGCCAGACCATCGATGCCATCGACCTGAACACCGTGCGCGCCCTGATCATCACCGGTGCGGGCGAGAAGTCCTTTGTGGCAGGGGCCGACATCGGCGAGATGAGCAGCCTCTCCAAGGCGGAGGGAGAAGCCTTCGGAAAGAAGGGAAATGATGTCTTCCGCAAGATCGAGACCCTTCCCATCCCCGTCATCGCAGCCGTGAACGGCTTCGCCCTGGGCGGCGGATGCGAGCTCTCCATGAGCTGTGACATCCGGATCTGCGCAGAGAGCGCAGTCTTCGGCCAGCCCGAGGTGGGTCTGGGCATCACCCCCGGATTCGGCGGCACCCAGCGCCTGGCGCGTCTCGTGGGACCCGGCATGGCAAAGCAGATGATCTACACCGCCCGCAACATCAAGGCGGACGAAGCATACCGCATCGGCCTGGTAAACGCGGTCTATCCCGCTGAGGAGCTGATGGCGGCGGCAGAGAAACTGGCAGGCCAGATCGCAGCCCAGGCACCCATCGCGGTCCGCAACTGCAAGAAGGCTGTGAACGACGGCCTTCAGGTCTCCATCGACGAGGCCCTCGTCATCGAGGAGAAGCTCTTCGGCGACTGCTTCGAGACCCAGGACCAGCAGGCCGGCATGGGCAACTTCTTAAAGAAAAAGGACGATCCCACCAAGGTGAAGGTCGTCGATTTCCAAAACTGCTAAATCAGAAACCACACGGCGCGGAAGGCATACAGCCGGGCTGCGCCGCATCACAAAAGGAGGCAAGTATGAAGGTAGGAGTTATCGGAGCAGGAACCATGGGTTCCGGGATCGCACAGGCATTTGCCATGACCGACGGTTATGAGGTCTGCCTTTGCGACATCAAGCAGGAGTACGCGGACGGAGGAAAGGCGAAGATCTTAAAGAACCTGAACTTCCTGGTGGGCAAGGAAAAGATCACCCAGGAGAAGGCTGACGAGATCGCAGCAAAGATCACCACCGGCCTGAACGATATCTGCACGGAGTGCGACCTGGTAGTGGAAGTGGCTCTGGAGGATCTGGAGATCAAGAAGAACATCTTCAAGCAGCTGCAGGGCATCGTGGGACCGAACTGCATGTTCGCATCCAACACCTCTTCCCTGTCCATCACCAAGATCGGTGAGGGCCTGGATCGCCCCATGATCGGCATGCACTTCTTCAATCCCGCTGACCGCATGAAGCTGGTGGAGGTCATCAAGGGACAGAACACCCCTCAGGAGATGGTGGACAAGATCAAGGCCATCGCTGCCCAGATCGGCAAGACCCCCGTTGAGGTAAAGGAAGCTCCCGGATTCGTGGTGAACCGCATCCTCATCCCCATGATCAACGAAGCCATCAATGTGCTGGATGCAGGTACCGCTTCCGCAGAGGATATCGACGTGGCGATGCAGCTGGGCGCATCCCATCCCATGGGACCCCTTCACCTGGGCGACCTCATCGGACTGGACATCTGCCTGGCCATCATGAACGTGCTGCACACCGAGACCGGCGACGACAAGTATGCTCCCGCACCCCTTCTGAAGAAGATGGTGGAGGAGAAGAAGCTGGGCAAGAAGACCGGTGTGGGCTTCTTCGATTACAGCAAGTAAGCAGCTCTGTCAAAGTTCATCACGCCCTGCGGCTCACCCGGGCCGCAGGGCTGAAATATCAAATCATTATGGAGGAGTGTTTGTAAGATGGATTTCACATTAAGCAAAGAACATGAAATGGCTCAGACTTTGTTCCGTGAATTCGCCGAGAACGAAGTTAAGCCCCTCGCCATCGAGGTGGACGAGGAAGAGAAGTTCCCCAGAGAGACCGTCGACAAGATGGCAAAGTACGGATTCCTCGGAATCCCCGTTCCCAAGGAGTTCGGCGGCCAGGGCTGCGATCCCCTCACCTACGTGATGTGCGTGGAGGAGCTCTCCAAGGTCTGCGGCACCACCGGTGTCATTGTCTCCGCACATACCTCTCTGTGCGTTGACCCCATCATGACCTTCGGTACCCCCGAGCAGAAGGAAAAGTACCTGGTCCCCCTGGCAAAGGGTGAGAAGCTGGGTGCATTCGGACTGACCGAGCCCGGCGCAGGAACCGACGCACAGGGCCAGCAGACCAAGGCAGTCCTTGACGGTGACGAGTGGGTCTTAAACGGCTCCAAGTGCTTCATCACCAACGGAAAAGAGGCGGATGTGTATGTCATCTTCGCCGTCACCGGCAAGATCGAGAAGCGAGGCAAGATGATGAAGGAGATCTCCGCATTCATCGTGGAGAAGGGCACTCCCGGATTCACCTTCGGAACCAAGGAGAACAAGATGGGTATCCGCGGATCCTCTACCTATGAGCTGATCTTCACGGATTGCCGCATCCCCAAGGAGAACCTCCTGGGACAGCAGGGCAAGGGCTTCAACATCGCCATGCACACCCTGGACGGCGGCCGTATCGGTATCGCCGCACAGGCACTGGGCATCGCAGAGGGCGCATTGGAGCGCACCATTGCCTACACCAAAGAGAGAAAGCAGTTCGGAAAGTCCATTTCCGGATTCCAGAATACACAGTTCGAGCTGGCAAACATGGCCACCAAGGTCCAGGCTGCAAAGCTCCTGGTCTACCAGGCTGCCATGAAGAAGGCCGAGTATCAGAAGAACCCCAAGGTTTCCTATTCCGTGGAAGCCGCAATGGCAAAGCTCTGCGCCGCAGAGGTAGCCATGGAAGTGACCACCAAGGCGGTCCAGCTCCACGGCGGCTACGGTTACATCAGAGAGTATGAGATCGAGCGCATGATGCGCGATGCAAAGATCACCGAGATCTACGAGGGCACCAGCGAAGTACAGCGCATGGTGATCTCCGCGGCACTGCTGAAGTAAGGAGGAAAAATACTGTGAAAGTAATCGTTTGTATCAAACAGGTCCCGGATACCAAGGGCGGCGTGAAATTCAATCCGGACGGAACCTTAGACAGAGCCGCAATGCTGGCCATCATGAACCCCGATGACAAGGCAGGATTAGAGGCTGCCCTTCGCTTAAAGGATGAGTACGGTGCGGAAGTCACCGTTCTGACCATGGGTCTTCCCAAGGCAGCGGATGCCCTCCGTGAGGCACTGGCCATGGGCGCCGACAAGGCAGTCCTGGTCACCGACAGAGTGCTGGGCGGCGCAGACACCTGGGCTACCTCCACCACCATCGCAGGCGCGATCCGCAATCTGGAGTACGACCTCATCATCACCGGCCGTCAGGCCATCGACGGTGATACCGCACAGGTCGGCCCTCAGATCGCAGAGCACCTGGGACTTCCCGTCATCTCCTATGCACAGGAGCTGAAGATCGAGGGAGACAAGGTCATCGTCAAGCGTCAGTACGACGATCGTTATCACATCGTAGAGGCACAGATGCCCTGCCTGATCACCGCACTTTCCGAGCTGAACGCTCCCCGCTACATGACTCCCGGCGGCATCTTCGATGCATGCGCAGCGGAGATCACCACCTGGGGCAGAGCGGATCTGAAGGATGTGGACGACTCCAACCTGGGACTGAAGGGATCTCCCACAAAGATCGCAAAGGCTTCCGACAAGGTCCGCAAGGGCGCAGGCGAGAAGACCGTTCCCGAGTCTCCCGAAGAGGC
>JAILAF010000039.1 GCA_024681775.1 Lachnospiraceae bacterium | reverse complement strand
ATGTTGGTAGCGGTCATCAGGGCTGCATAGGCGGTGGAAAATACGGGATGTCCTTCCAGGGCCACCTCGGAGTAGTCGTTGCCCATGTACATGTTGATGGTCCGCAGGATGGAGGTCAGCAGACTCTCCGTGCCCTTCAGTACCGGGATCACTCGCAATGTACCGTTGTCAAAGAGCTCTCCCGGCAGGAAGAGGATGACGGCTGCGATGAATTCAAACACTGTCGCCTTGGCCAGATCCTCACCCCGGACCTTTCTTTGGATGATCAGATAAACAATGCCGGCGATAAAGAGAATGAGCGCAACGGAAAAACAGAGGATCCAGAAGATCCCTTCCCCCGTGTGAAAAATGCCGGATAAAAGCATAGAGTTCCCTCCTTCAAAGAAACGAAAAACAGAGAAATATTTGCGGAATCACTTGAAACTCCGCAATAGACATTTTATCATAAAATATGTGTTAGTTTCTATCAAATGATGCCTGTAGTTTCCGAAATTATGTGGGGAGGGGACGGGCAGGCGCATACAAGGAGGATATGGTATGGCTGGACAGGGTATGGGCGAGTATTGCGTGGACATCGTCATGTGCATCGATAAGACGGGAAGTATGGCTCCCATCATCGATGAGGTGAAAAGCAACGCACTCTCCTTCTATCAGAGATTTGTGGATGCGATGGACGAGAACGACAAGGAAGTGGAACAGCTTCGCATCAAGGTCATCGCATTCGGCGACTATAAGGCAGACCGCAGCCCCATGGATGAGTCCAAATTCTTCGTGCTGCCCGACGAGACCGACGATTTCAAGGCATTCGTAAACGGCATTGAAGCAAACGGCGGCGCTGACACGGAAGAGGATGCACTGGAAGCCATCGCTGTGGCGCTGAAGTCCGACTGGACCACCGAGGGTGCCAAGAGACGTCATGCGATCCTGGTGTTCTCCGATGCTCCCGCGCATGAGCTGGGCAAGAACAAGGGCGAAGCATCCTATCCTCAGGGAATGCCCGAGGATATCAAGCAGCTGGCTGCATGGTGGGAGGGCACCGATCAGACTCTTACCAGCAATTATCAGCCCAAGGCAGGCAGACTGGTAGCATTCGTTCCCAATGCATATCCCTGGACGGAGATGCAGGCGTGGAACCGTTACTGGCCCGCTTTCTCCCCCGCAGGAACCGGTCTCGCGGATGTGGACATCCAGTCTGCGATCGATCTGATGGTGGGATCCTTCTAAGTGGAATTAACGGTTTACAGGCAGGCTTTTAAAGAGCGGCCGGACGGTACGATCGTCTACAAGGGGGAGGATGCTCTCCCCCTTGTGAATGACAGACTGCTTCTGGTTGCGGACGGGCTTGGGGGAGCCGCTGCGATCCGTCATCAGAACATCCGCCCGGAGCTTTTTGATCCGGCACTTCTTCCGAAGGTTCTCTTCGGACAGCAGTACGTCGGGGATATACCGCCGGCATTTGAAACTTACATCAGAGATTCGTTTTTTGAGCTGTTTGCCGTTCGTGATTGTTACACGGACAACGTCAACAACATTAAGAAAAGCGGATATTTCGCATCCCGCATTGTTGCCGGGATTTTTTTGCATATATTTCTTTATAATGATCCGCCCTTTGACTGTCTGGGCTGGATCGATCATCTCAGTGCACTCCCCGCAGAAGAACGAAGAGCACAATTACAAAAAGAAGAGGAACATCTCACCTCCGAGGTCGTGGAAGGCCTGAAGCAGGTGGCGGAGCGGGCAGGACTCACCTATGAGTCTGCCTATTCCGGACTGGCTCTTTTGGGTACCACGCTGTGCCTTACCCTGTATCGTGAGACCGAGGACGGGGTGAGGGCCGTGTACCTGACGGCGGGTGATTCCAGACCTTACGTCTGGGAGGAAAGCAAAGGACTGCGCCAGCTCCTGCCGGACGAGGAAGGCCCCGACGGCGGCATGACGAATTACATCCGGGCCAACAACACCGAGGGCATCCGGATCCGCTGTGATTTCATGACCTTTAGGAAGCCCTGCATTCTCTTTAACGCCAGCGACGGCTGCTTTGATTCCAAACAGTTCCTGTCGCCCATGGCCTTCGAAAAACTGCTGCTTGACACAGCTGTCATATCGAAGTCGGAAAAGGAGATGGGAGAGCGCCTCACCGACTTTTTCAAAGAGCACGGCAGGCACGACGACAGCTCCACCATGGCGATGAAATTCTTTGGCTACGACTCCTTTGAAAGCCTGCAGGAGAGCGCGAAAAAGCGTCTGGAAGCGCTGCAGGAAAAATATCTGGAAAAAATGCCCGACCTGCTGGAGTACGACTATGCCACCGGCATCAGCTTGAAGCCGGAAGAGGAAAAGCCGGCAGTTCCGGAGGGCACTGCGGAGCCTTCCCCTGCGGACGAAACCGTGCTGCAGCTGAAGAGATCTCTGCAGGAAGCGCTGTTTGAAAACTATCTCCACGATTACATCGCATTTCCCGACAGATATGTCAGTGAAGATTGAAAGGAGCCGGTATCATGACCGTAAACGGCTATACCGTCATAGGCGAATGGAAAAACAGTCAGTGCGGAGAGACCGCCCTTGCGAAAAAGGGCGGTAAGAAGTATTTCCTGAAAAAATACAACACTCCCGCGGCCCCCGTGAAAAACGGAACCCTGGATGCCAAGACCTTCGCCCACAATCAGAAGCTCTTCGATCATTTCGTAAAGACCAGGACCACCGTCAACTCCCTGATCCGGACCATCACCGGCTCCGGCGGTAACATCGTGATCCCGGAAGCGGAGTTCATGATCGAGAACAAATACGCGGAAGCGGCGGAATTCGTCGAGGGCGTGGTTCCGGAGGAAGAGCTGGAGGGCGTGCTGCGGAGCCTGTCCGTGGATGTGAAAAAACTCCTGATGCAGACGGCGGCAGGAGCTCTTTCCAGCGTCCATAAGCTGGGCATCGTCCACAGTGACCTGAAGCTGAAAAACGTGCTGCTGGTGCGCAATGCCGCGGGCAATTACGTGGCAAAGCTCATCGATTTTGACAGCAGTTATCCCCTGGATGACAAGCCGGATGAGATCGTGGGTGACGTGAACTACTACTCCCCGGAACTGGGACTTTACTCCCAGTTGGAGGATGAGGAAGAAATGGCAGCTGCGGCCCATACACTGACCCAGAAATCCGACATTTTCTCCCTGGGACTGATCTTTCATTTCTACCTGAGCGGGGAACTGCCGGAGGTGACGGATCTTCCGGAGAAACTGCAGAAGCGCGCTGCCAAGGGGAAGAAGATCTATGCCTGGGTGGCCGTGAATGCAGGGGCAAAGCTGAAGATCAGCCCCGCCATCGACAAGAGGAAATACCGCTCCCTCATCGAGGACATGCTGAAAAAGGATCCCGAGGAGCGCCCCACCGCACTGGAGGTGCTGAAGCGTCTGAAGGAAGAGGAGCGGATCATCGAGGAACCCTGGCCGGAGCACGGCATTTCCTTCAATGTGGAGAAGATCAAGAGCCGCGGATTCGTTGGTGTGAGTCGTTTCCTCATGGACGGCATCAAGGGATATCGTTTCTACCGTGCGGATTTCACCTACACCTTCTTCCGGAAGGAAATGGTGGTGGGCATGGGTTACGCCGGGGGCGGAAGTGCGTCTTCTTCTTCCGTAGGAACGAAGGCTGCGGCCCCGGAAGCAAGGAAAGAGACGACAGCGCCCAAACCTGCACCGGAAGCTAAGAAAGAGACGACGGCTCACGGTCCCGTATCCGACTGCGTGAAACTGTGCGACCCCTGGCCGGAGCATCGGATCACCTTTGATCCGGAGGTCATCGGAAAGAAGGGATTTTCCGCCGTGGCCAGAGATACCATCGGTGGGGTGAACGGATACCGGTTCAGCCGCCCCGACGGCAGCGATCAGTTCATCCGCTCAGAGATGGCTGTGGTGCAGAAAATGGCGAGGAAAGAGTAAATGAAAGAGACCGCGGTTGCTTTTTCCGACTGGGAGGCAATAAAGCTCTCCTATCGGTTGCGGAAGAAGAACAAAGAGGATAAAAAGGCTGCTGTGCCGAAAGGATTTGCGAAGCCCTGGCCGGAGCATGGCATCGAATTTGACAAAAAGGCTCTGAAATCCATGGGATATGTGAGTTCGGAGCAGACCGTACTCTCCGGGGTGAAGGGCTATACCTTCTACAAGGAGGAC
>JAILAF010000020.1 GCA_024681775.1 Lachnospiraceae bacterium | reverse complement strand
CACCGGATTCCCGGCCTCGTCAAACTCGGTGGTATAGCGGACACGGAAGGGGACACGGCCCACGGTCAGCGGAATGTCCGCCTCGATCTCCGGGATGCCGTTATCGACCTGCTGCATCATATCCCGGTACATATCCGCGTAATCCGGCGGGAAAATGCCCATGTCAATGGCAGGCTCCGGATAGTTGCGCACCAGCGCCGGCAGGCCCAGATCCCGCATACAGCGGTAACAGGGGCGCATTTCCTTGGTGGCGATGGTGTATTCCCAGTTGTAGATATTGATCTGTTCGCTGGCCATCTTATACCGGCGCTCGGCGTCGGTCAGCATGTCCAGATGACGGCGGTCCGGGGTGATGTTCCGGATGCCTTCAAAGATCAGCGCGTGGTCTTCCGCCTTCTCCAGGAGGATGAGGCGGACCCGCAGGCAGATCTTGTCCACGCCGCAGCAGTTGGACATGAGAGAGGCCCAGATCTCGCATTCGCTCTCTTCTCCGGAGGAAATGCATTTTCTCACGGCGCCCAGATAGACTTCCAGGTTGATCTCGTCCAGCGTGGAAAGGGGATCGGCGCCGATGTATTCCTTCTCGTCGATGTTCATGCCCATTTCCGGCAGAAAGCGCGTGTTGATGTCCAGAGTGCGGACTTTTCCGTCTCCATAGGAAAAAACTTTCGCGGGACCTGAGAATTTGCTGTGTAAGATGTCGTCGTACCGCATTTTGCGCTCCTTTCATGCCGGCAGATATTGAAAGCAGTATAGCAGGAAAAATCTCGTAATTCTAATCAAACCAGACGAATTTGCATAAAAATGCATAGATACGATTATGATATCAAAAAACAGGAGAAAATACGATAGAAAACCGTAAGTTCAAAGTAGGTCAGAGCAGGTACCGGGTGCGGAAGATCTCCAGGTCCCTGTGGAACTGCTCGGACTGCTTTTCCTCCAGGTGCTCCAGATACTCGTGGGTATCGAAGCTGCCGGAGTCCAGTTCGATCATGGCTACCGCCACATTGGAACAGTGGTCGGAGACCCGCTCTAAGTTGGTGAGGAGGTCATTAAAGATGAAGCCCTGGTGGATGGTGCAGGTGCCCTGCTGCAGGCGCTCTACATGGTGCAGCTTCATTTCGTCACAGAGATTGTCGATGACGGTCTCCAGGGGCTCCACCTTCACAGCGGTCTCCAGATCGTCCGCCTTGAAGGCTTCCGTTGCCAGCCGGGTGACTTCGGATACGGCGTCCGTCACCACGTGCAGCTCGTGCTGGGCTTCGCCGGAGAAGGTAACTTTTTTTTCGACCCGCTCCTTCGCGTTTTCCGCGATGTTCCGCGCGTGGTCCGTGATGCGCTCGAAGTCGGAGAGCACATGGAGGAACTTGGAGATCTCACGGCTCTGCTGGGTGGTCATGGTCTTGCCGGTGAGCTTGGCCAGATAGGTGCCCAGGATATCCTCGTACTGGTCGGCTCTTGCCTCCATGTCCGTCACCAGCTTGAACCGGTTGTCAGAGTAGTTCCACAGAAGGCCCAGTGCGGACTCGATGGAACGGTCCGCCAACTCCGCCATGGAGGCGATGGTGATGCGGCACTGCTCGATGGCCAGAGCAGGGTGTGCCAGGAAGCGTTCCTCCAGACGGATCATCTCCGGCGCTTCTTCCTCCGTTTCTTTCTGCTCTCTGTCCGGGATAATGGCTTTGACCAGAGCTTCGATCACATCGGTGAAGGGCAGGAGGATCGTGATCAATGCCAGACGGAACACCGTGTTGACCAGAGCGATGGAGAAGGGATTCATGGTCAGGGAGGTGAAGCTGAAGTCTATGATGGCGTTCAATATATAGAAAAGAGAGCCAACGGACAGCACGCCCATGATGTTTTCCACCAGATAGACATACGCCGTGCGCTTTCCGTTTACGGTGGCCCCCAGAGAGGAGAGCAGGACGGGCGCGGAAGCGCCCACGGAGACGCCCAGCAACAGAGGCAGCGTGGATTCAAAGGTCATGGCGCCGGTGACGGAGAGGGCCTGCAGGATACCAACGGAAGCGGAGGCGGACTGCAGGACCACGGTGAAGAGGGCACCCACCAGGATACCAACAGCGGGGTTGCTCATTTTGGTCAGGGTCTCCAGAAACCAGGGCTCATCCTTCAGCGGGCTGACGGAGCTGCTCATGGAGCTCATGCCCACCATGAGGATCACGAACCCCAGCAGGATATTGCCGACGTTGACGGTGGACTGGCGCTTTGCCAGCATGCGCAGCAGCATTCCGATGATGGCCATCACACCGGTCAGGGTGGCGGTGGACAGAAGGCCTGCCACGCCCTCCGCGCCCTCGATGTAGCTCAGACAGATCACCCAGCCCGTGATACTGGTGCCCAGGATGGAGCCCAGGATGATGGGGATGGCCTGCCGCAGCTTCATGATGCCGGAGTTAACGAAGCCCACCACCATGACGGAGGTGGCGCCAGAGGACTGGATCACTGCCGTAACCCCTGCGCCGAAGAGCATGCCCTTTAACTGTGTGCCGGAGAGTCGGAACAGGATGGGCTCCAGCTTGTTGCCGGATACCTGCTTCAGTCCGTCTCCCATGAGGGCCATGCCGTAGAGGAACAGCGAGATGCCCATTAATAGCCCGATGATCTGTGAAATGCCCATGACATTCTCCTTTGTAAGCGTTTTCTGTAGTTTCAGCATAGAAAAGAAATGTTAAATCCTCTGCCATGACAATGTTAAATTCATGTTAAATCAAAATGCCCCGAGTCTTTCAAACCCCCCGCAAATATGCTAAAATTTGGGAAAGTTGGTTCTGGGGTTCTGACGGTGGAGGAAATGGCTTTGATCTATCTTCTGGAAGACGATGACAGCATACGGAAACTGGTGATTTACGCTCTGGAAAGCCAGGGGTATTCCGCCACGGGCTTTGAGACGCCCGGCATCTTTTGGGAGGCGGTGAATCGGCAGAGCCCGGAGCTGGTCCTCCTGGACATCATGTTGCCGGAGCAGGATGGGATCAGCATCCTGAAATCCCTCCGGGCAGAGCCTTCGACCGCCCATGTGCCGGTGATCATGCTCACCGCCAGGGACACGGAATACGACAGAGTGGAAGGGCTGGACGCGGGAGCGGACGACTATCTGACGAAGCCCTTCGGGATGATGGAACTCACCGCCAGGATCCGGGCGGTGCTGAGGAGAACGGAGCCCGCGAGGGACGCGGGAGGATATGTTCTGGGAGCGCTGCAGGTGAGCCCTGCCCGCCACGAGGTGACGGTGGCAGGAGCACCGGTGCATCTGACCCAGAAGGAATTTGCTCTGCTGCAGCTCCTGCTGGAGAACAGACCGCAGGTCATGACCAGGGAGGTGCTCCTGGACAGAGTCTGGGGGCTGGGAGCGGAGCGGGAAAACCGCACACTGGACGTGCACATCCGCACCCTGCGGTCCAAGCTGGGCACTGCGGGAGAGGTGATCGAGACCGTTCGCGGCATCGGTTACCGCATCGGCGGAGAGGTGCGCCGGGGAAAGTGAGGGACGTATGGTTCAGACGATCTTTCGGAACACGGTACTGGTAGGAAGCGCGGTGGTGCTGGTCTGTGCGGCCCTGGTCTTTGGGCTCCGCTACTCCCAGATCAAGCAGGAGGCCAGGGAAGAGCTGGCAAGGGAGGCGGTCTTTGTACGGGAAGGCATTGATCTGAACGGCATCGCCTACCTGGAGGGGATGGAGATTATGGATCACATTACGCTCCTGGACGGGGCGGGTGCGGTTCTGTATGACAATCAGGGACGGACGGAGAAGAACGACTGGCCGGAAGCGCCCGAGTACCGCACCGCTCTGGAAAAGGGAGAGGGCTATCATATCCGCCGGAATCCGGAGGGGGGGCTCGCCATGTACTATGCCTTTCGCTGTGATGACGGACGGTTCCTGCGGATTGGCCGGGCCCTGGAGCCGGTGAAGGAAGCGCTGTCCTTCGTGGGACAGATGATCTGGGTGGTGATCCTGGTGTTCCTCCTGGGCTTCGTCCTGTCCTTCCGTGCGGCCAACCAGATCGTGAAGCCCATCAACGCCATGAATCTGGACGATCCCGAGGCCGTTCCCTATCCGGAGCTGGCGCCCCTGGTGAATCGGATCCGGGAGCAGAACCAGACCATCCGGGAGGAGACGGAACAGCGGGGAGAGCTGCGCAGAGAGTTCTCCGCCAATGTGTCCCACGAGCTGAAGACGCCCTTAACCTCCATCTCCGGATTTGCGGAGCTGATGCAGCAGGGGCTGGTGCCCCAGGAGAAGGTGCAGGAATTTGCCGGGGACATCTACCGGGAGTCCCAGCGCCTCATCAATCTGGTGGACGATATCATCCGCCTGTCGAAGCTGGATGAAAATGCCATCCCGCCGGAGTGGGAGGATGTGGATCTCTACGAGCTGACCTCCGATCTGCTGGACAGCCTGCGCCCCGTGGCGGAGCGCCAGAACGTGCTGCTTCATCTGGAAGGGGATCACGCCCGGGTCAGGGGCATCCGGAGACTGCTGAACGAGATGGTGTTCAATCTTTGTGACAATGCTGTCAAGTACAACCGCTGGGGCGGCACCGTCACCGTGACGGTAAAAGACGGAGCGGAAGGAGCTTCCCTGCAGGTGGCGGACACCGGCATCGGCATCCCGAAGGACCAGCAGGACAGAGTGTTCGAGCGCTTCTACCGCGTAGATAAGAGCCATTCCAGAGAGCTGGGCGGCACCGGCCTGGGGCTTTCCATCGTAAAGCATGGTGCCCAGTTCCACGGGGCCACTGTATCCCTGGAGAGTGTACCTGACGAGGGCACTGCCATTACGCTGCATTTTCCTGACGGGGAGCCGTGAAGAGCGGCTACGCCCGCCGCATTCCCATCATCGCCATGACGGCAAATGCTTTCGACGAAGACGTAAAACGGTCCCTGCAGGCGGGAATGAACGCGCATCTTTCGAAGCCGGTGGAGCCGAATCGCCTCTACCACACCATGGAGGAGCTGATCCGGGAATACGGATCCGGGAGAGATCCTCGGGATTGACGGGTTTTAACAGGACATCGGCGAAGCCGGCAGCCCTGTAGAGATTGATATTATCCTTGGCGCTCTCCGCGGTATGACAGATGACGGGAGTGTCGGTTCCGTCGCGACGGAACAGTTCCTTCAGGTGGACCAGGGTATCCACGCCGTCCACTTCCGGCATGCGATGGTCCAGAAGAATCAGGTCATAATGCCGCTTCCGGCAGCAGTCCAGGCATTCCGCCGCGCTGCCTGCCAGATCGGAATTCACGCCAAAGGAAGAAAGCATCGATGAAAGGATGCTCCGGTTGATGGCCATATCGTCAACGACCAAAACGTACGCGCTTTTGTTCTCCATGAAGAAAGCCCTCCGCAACAGGTAAATTATTCTGTATAGGGGGCTTCTTTTCAACAGCGGGCGGGGTTTGGTTGACGAAACGAAAGCGGCGAACCTATAATTCATAAGTAAGAAGTGACGAACTTTGCGGGAAACGGAATGTCAGGAACGGGATGGTCCCGATGTCTGGGAAGAAAGGACCCGCAAAGGCTCGGATATGAGGGGGAATCAAAAGTGAAACTGTCTTTGAACCGGAATCAGATCAAATACATCGCCATCATTGCCATGGTCATCGACCACATCGCATGGCATTGGGTGCCGACCACGACACTGCTTGGGCAGGTGATGCACTTTATCGGGCGGCTTACGGGTCCTTTGATGGCGATCATGATCGCCGACGGATATCAGTACACCAGGGACCTGAAAAAATACGCCCTGAGACTGGCGATCTTTGCGGTGCTCTCCTGGCCCGCCTACAGTCTGAATGCATACGGAACATGGCCTCTCTTCGGAATAGATACCTTCGGTGTGATCTACACCCTCTTCCTGGGGCTCATGGCCATATGCATCTGGGACCGGACGAAACTTCCGAAGGCGGCAAAGGTTACTTTGGTGGTTCTGCTGTGTATCCTGTCCCTTTTCGGAGACTGGCCCATCTTTGACGTGCTCTGGCCGTTGTTTCTGTTTATCTATCGGGATGACAAGAAGGCAAAGTGGACATCCTTTGCCATCATTGTCGCTGTGGAATGCGGGATTTTGATCTTCTTCGATGCTCTTTCCGGAAATCCTTTCGCCAACATCTTCCAGCTGGGGGCTTTCATGGTGATCCCGCTGTACCTCTATGTTTACAACGGAGAATCCGGCAGCAAACATCCCTTCCACAAGTGGTTTTTCTATGCATTTTATCCGGCGCATTTGCTGGTGCTGTATTTCTTGTATTGGAAGATGTAAGGAGGATTTATGGGTTCCATTTTGATCAAAGATACCACAAGAGAAGAGCGGGAGCAGATCGTTGCCGAGTCCGTGGGCAA
>JAILAF010000134.1 GCA_024681775.1 Lachnospiraceae bacterium | reverse complement strand
CATGGCGGAACACGGTATGACAGATGAGAACATCCGGAATGTCCGGGAGGACGACGAAGCGGAGCTGGAACTGGCGGGGCTCCTGGCCTATCTGATCCGCCATTGGGGCGTGCTGCTGATCCTGATGATCATCGGCCTCCTGGTGGGCGGCACCGCCTCTGCGGTCCGTTACCTCATCCAGGAAAACAGCGCCTCCGAGAGCAATGCCAGGGTCATCGCCCGTGCTCAGAGCAATCTCATGTCCGAGACCGATTACCTGAAAAACGGCATCATGCCTAACATCGACCCCTACGCGGAGGCCTACGCCTGCGCCAATGTCATGGTGACGGTGCAGGATGAGAGCTTCTCCCTCTCTATGAGCGGGGACAATACCATTTCCTATACCAATACCATCGCCCGGCAGATCATGCAGGAGTACGGCCGCTACATCGGCAACATCAGCTACGAGGCCCTGGCGGAGGAGATGAAGACCAATGCAAACTACATCCGGCAGACCGTGAATTTCTCCCAGAACGACACCGGCGGCTACTTTACCGTCAGCGTCCGCCATTACAATGAAAACGACGCGGGGAAGATCCTGGATTACGTGCTGGAGGGGGTCCTGAACCAGCAGAAGATCTTCGGCACCAACATTCCGGACCACGCCCTAAGCATCAACGACCGTCAGGTCATGACCCGGACCGACACCTCCATCCTGGGGGATACGGAGAGCTCCGGTATCTCCGATTCCAGCTTTAAGAATTCCTACGCCCTGGCGGCAGAGTCCCGCATAGGTGAGTTGCAGGGCTACATCATCGACCGTCAGACCATGATCAAGCGCAGATATGTGTTGCTGGGAGGACTGGCAGGACTGGGCTTCGGCCTCTTTTTCTACATCTGCAGGGTGCTCTTCTCCGGGATCCTCCTTTCGGGGGATGCGGCGGAGCGGTACCTGCACTCCATGACACTGGTGAGCTTCCCTCACAGCAGGAATCTGCGGAAGCGCGGCTGGATCAGCCGGATCGCCGACAACCTGCTGGGTATCTCCGCCGGGATCTCGGACCGCCAGATCTACGAAGCGTTGGCAGAGATCCTGTACACCAGATTTTTAAATGAGGAGAACTTCCGACCTGCGGATCTCACCGCCGGGGACAGGATGCGGGATATCTACTCCGAGACAGGAGACCTCTCTGCCGTCCGAGAGGCCGTGCAGGGGATGGAATTTACCACCAGACATTTCCTGGTGGTGGGAGACAGCGTCCGCCCGGGAGAGGCGGGGACCCTCACCAAGTACCTGCGGGAGGATGATCTGCCCGGTATGGATTTTGACTTCATGGACAGCTTCCAGGAAGGGTATGAGACTATCGACAAGGTTCACGAAGCCGACTACATCATCCTGTGCATCCAGGTGGGCAAGAGCAGCCATATGAGCCTGCGGGGGCTGCTGCAGGTGCTGCGGATGTACCGCAAGGAAGTCTTTGGCATCGCGGTGTTCTACTAAAGGATGTGCCTCGCCGGTCCCCCCCCCGGAGATTTTGTAATAAGGAGAAATTGTATTTGATATGGGAAAATTTGACGATTCCGAAGTGATACAGCGCTTCCTGCGCTATGTGGCCATCGACACACAGTCCGACGAGGAGAGCGGCACATCCCCCAGCAGCGAGAAGCAAAAGGTGCTGGGGCGGATGCTGGCAGAGGAGCTCCGGGCCCTGGGGGCCAGCGATGTGTATTTCGACGAGGAGCACTGCTATGTGTACGGACGGGTGCCGGCCAGCACAGGTGCGACTGCGAGTGCAGATGGGGCTGCGGGCTCCGGCACCGGTGCATCCGCGGAATGTGCAGGCGGGCAGCAGGCCGGTTCCGTTTTCGCAGGCAAGACCCTGGCCCTGATCTCTCATATGGACACCTCTCCGGAGACTTCCGGGAAGGATGTGAAGCCCCGCATCGTGGAGGATTATGACGGCGGGGACATCTACCTGGGGGATGCGAGCGGTCTTACCTTAAGCCCCTCCGCCTACCCTGAAATGCTGGACTATGTGGGTCAGAGCCTCATCGTCACCGACGGCACCACCCTGTTGGGAGCGGATGACAAGGCCGGCGTGTCGGAGATCATGGCTGCGGTTTCTTATTTCTTACAGCATCCCGAGGTGCCCCATTGCGAGCTCTCCATCTGCTTTACGCCGGATGAGGAGATCGGCGAGGGACCGGACCACATCGACATGAAGCGCCTTCGGGCGGATTTCGGCTATACCGTGGACGGCGGCGCCATCGGCGAGCTGGAGTATGAGAACTTCAACGCGGCCGGTGCCACCATTACCTTCCATGGTGTCACCGTGCATCCCGGCGAAGCGAAGAACAAGATGAAGCATGCCTCCCGCATCGCCATGGAGCTGGATGCCATGCTGCCGGCGCAGCAGAAGCCGGAATACACCGAAGGGTACGAGGGATTTTTCTATCTGACGGATATGAAGGGCACCACGGAGGAAGCAGAGCTGCGCTACATCATCCGGGATCACGATCGGAGCCTCTTCAAGCAGAAAAAAGACCTGCTCATTGCGGCAGTGGATTTCATCAATGCAAAATACGGCGAGGGTACCGCAGACCTGCGTATGAAGGATTCCTATTTCAATATGCGGGAAGTCATCGAGGACGGGAACCTCTTCCTGATCGATGCGGCGAAGGAGACCATGGAGGAGCTGGGGATCGAGCCGAAGGTCCGGCCCATCCGCGGCGGCACTGACGGCGCCAGACTGTCCTTTATGGGACTGCCCTGCCCGAACATCTGCACCGGCGGTCACAATTTCCACGGCCGTTTCGAGTATGCGTGCGCGGAGAGTATGGAGCGGATCACCGAGCTGCTGATCCGGCTGGCAGGGAAGTAAGACAGAGCCCCGGGGAGCTACCCCACGGGGAAAGGGTCGGACGAGGAGACCGATATGTTCAAGGGTGACAGGATCATCGCACTATGTACATCGAGAATCTACGATCCGCAGCTGCAGGGCTTTATCCGGATCCTGAACGAGGGGCTGAAGGAATTCGGCGCCCGTCTGTGGGTCTATGCCATCAATGCGGATATCTACTGGGATGAATCGAAGCTGACCGCGGAGATCCATGTTTTTGACTACATTCCCTATGACAAGGTGGATGCGGTCATCATCATGGACGAGAAGATCAAGAGCAGGACCGTGGCGAGCGGCATCGTGGCTGCGGCAAAAGCGGCCGGCGTTCCCGTGATCGTGGTGGACGGAACCTATGACGGTGCTGTCAGTATCGCTTATGATTATGCCGCCGGATTCGAGCAGATCGTGCGCCATGTCATCGAAGAGCACGGTGTGAAAAATCCCCACTACATGGCAGGCTTCAAGGACAATAAATTCTCCGAGGAGCGCAAGGAGGTCTTCCGCAAGGTCATCGAAGAAAACGGCATCTCCTTTGACGAATCCAGGGTAAGCTACGGAGAATTCTGGGCGATGCCCGCCAGAGCGGCAACACAGGTCCTCATCGACGAAAAGAGAGTGCCGGATGCCATCATCTGCGCCAACGATATCATGGCCATCAATGTCTGCGATGTGCTGAAGGCGGCGGGATACCGGGTGCCGGGGGATGTGATCGTCACCGGTTTTGACGGGTATGATGAAGCCCTGATCTATGATCCGCCCATCACCACCGCCAGCTGCGTCAGCCAGGGTCTGGCACCCACCGTGTGCCGTGCGGTGCGGGAATGCCTGGAGGGGACGGGCGAGCTTTCCTACTCCGTTTTGCCCGTTATGATCAAAAACGAGTCCTGCGGGTGCGAGCGCTCCGACTCCTACGGCGTCACCCTGCGGGGGAATTTCAACAACCATTTCTACCGCTTCCAGGACGATATCCGGGCCTACCAGAGCATCGCCGTGGGCATGCAGTCCGGCAAGACCCGGGAGGAGATGATGATCTGTCTCCACAGCTATTTTACCCGGAATATGTGCTGCATCGTGAATGCGGACTGCTTCCGCACCGACATCAATTTCTTCCTGGAGGACGAGCACAGCACCGAGTACAAGGTGCTCTACGATTCCCTGCACTACTCTGACTGGCCGGATCCCTTCGATCCCGCGGACATCGTGCCGGAGTACGAGGAGCGCATGGCGCCGGGGTATCCGCTGATCTTCAACGGACTGGACTTCATGGGGCAGCCCTTCGGGTATGTCTGCTACATGTTTGAAAATTACGACATCATCGACTACTCCAAGACCTCTAGCCTGACGGATACGGTGAATTCCGGTCTGGGTGGCTATATCAACATGCAATACCAGCGGTTCCTGATGCGGAAGCTGGAGGCGACCTACAAAACCGACTCTCTCACGGGACTGTACAACCGCATGGCGGGGCAGAAAGCCGTCGGCGTCATCCGGGAGAATCCTGCCAATCACGGCAAGCCTTTCTCAGCTATCATGTGTGACCTGGACGGGCTGAAGCGGATCAACGATACCCTGGGGCACATCGCAGGAGATACGGCTATCGCAGCAGTGGCCCAGGCGCTGAAGGAGAGCTGCCCGGAGTCGGCTGTCTGCGTCCGGGTCGGCGGGGACGAGATGCTGGCCTTTATCCCGGAAAAATGCGACAGTGCAGCGATCATCTCGCAGATCCGGGAGAAGCTCCGGGCGAAGAGCCGGGAAACGGGCCTGGAGATCTCTGCCAGCTGCGGCGCCTACGACGGGGTCTTAGGAGAGCCAGAAGGGATCGATGATGTGATCCGGACCGTGGACGAGCGGATGTATCGGGATAAGGCGGAGCATAGAGCAAAATAAGGATATAGAGACAAATACGAATGCCGGGACGGTCTGAGACCATCCCGGCATTTTTCAGTCTTCTGAAATTTGCGCCTTGCGCAGCCTCCCCTGCACGAATTTACAGATTCCCTCCACCAATAGGCAGATGTAGAGGATGATCAGCAACGTATTGGTCATGGAGTAGTTCGTGATGCTCATACCCGGCAGGGTGATATCGTACTGCAGGGGCTGCAGGAGCCCGATGAAGAGCAGGAGATAGAGGAGCCGTCCCCGGGCGGGCTTTGCATCGAAGAACATCACGATCGCACCGAAGAGATAGATCACGCAATAATACCCTTGCGTATTGGTGGTAAGGAGCAGCATCAGCGTCACCAGACCTACCTGCTTCCAGCGCTCCTCAAAAGAGCCTGCAACGATCAGGGCCAGGATACCGATGATCCAGGGGATTACCGAGAGGTGAGGCCGCAGTGCGTCAAAGAGATAGATCCCGTTGATGCCGAAAAAGCCGTCGTTGTAAACCCCAGCCTGGATGATCATATCCTCGATAAAGAGCCGTACATTGTCCGTGAAGGTGCCTTCCAGCCAGAAGAAGGGAACGATGGCCAGGACCAGTCCCAGGATGACGGCTACTACCGCATCCTTCCACTGCTTTTTGTAGAGCAGGAGCACTCCCAGCACCGCGGGAGTGAGCTTTAATGCCGCTGCGAAAGCCAGGCAGAAGACGGCGAGGAAGCGGTACGCGGGCTTCTCGTGGTCATAGTACTTCAGGTAGAAGAAGATCAGGGCGGCTGCCAGGATCACCTCATTTAACCTGTCATAGTTAAAGAGCATGACACCGGAGCACATGAGGGCGGCGAGGAGCAGGAGCTTCTCAATCTCCGGGCGCCTACTCAGCCGGTAGAGGGCGTAGACCAGCATCAGGCACCAGACCATCAGCACCACCGCCCCTGCGATGGCAGGATACTGGCTGTACCGGGACAGGTAGGGGGAGTAGATCTCCTCCACACTGTAGGGATACAGG
>JAILAF010000115.1 GCA_024681775.1 Lachnospiraceae bacterium | reverse complement strand
TCTTCCTTGCATGCATGAACCAGACCGATGATCCAGAAAACGAACAGGATGATGTTCAGGATCCACAAAACCAGACCGATGAGGAATCCACCGGGCAGGATCTTTGCGGCAACCGTCAGGATCAGGTTGGCAAGTACCAGAATGAAGCTCTGGTTCAGATGAAACTTCGCGCCCTCTTTGTCACCGACAAAGTAAGCCAGAAGCCACCCGATGATAGTCAGATAAGATACGATTCCGGTCACTTTTTTGTCCATAGTCCATTCCCTCCTTTTTAATTCGTTTAATATGTCCTCGTGATACGAGTTGCTTCGCGGCTTCGCCGCTTCCGCACCTCTACACTACAACAGACCGCTTTGCGCTCTGTTGTCATGCATTCGCAATCCGCAGATTTCCTGACTTCGCAGGAAATCGCTACTTGCTCATGACTGTTCGGGTCATTAAGTCAAAATGCTCGTTTATGCAAGCATAACTCGCATGTTTGACTTTTGACCCTTGTATCACGACAGCATCATCCGGTCGTTGGCAAATTCCGCTCCGCTGATCTCCTCAAACTTCGCCAGCAGATCCTTCACGTGGAGATTCTTCTTTTCCTCGCCCCGTACATCATAGATCACATGTCCCTCATGCATCATGATGAGACGGTTGCCGTGGGCGATGGCATCCTTCATGTTGTGGGTGACCATCATGGCGGTCAGATGATTCTCATTGATGATCTGGTCGCTGATCTCCAGTACCTTGGCTGCGGTCTTGGGATCCAGTGCCGCCGTGTGCTCGTCCAGCAGCAGGAGCTTGGGCTGCTTCATGGAAGCCATGAGCAGGGTGATGGCCTGACGCTGTCCGCCGGACAGGAGGCCCACCTTGCTGGCCATACGATCCTCCAGTCCCAGGCCTAAGGTCTGCAGCTTTTCCCGGAACAGCTCTCTGTCCTGACGGGTCACGCCCCAGCGAAGGGTGCGCTTCTGGCCCCTCCTGAGGGCAAGTGCCATATTCTCCTCAATGTCCATGGTAGCGGCAGTGCCGGTCATGGGATCCTGGAAGACTCTCCCCAGATAGGTGGCACGCTTGTGCTCGGAAAGAGCCGTGATATCGTTGCCGTCGATGATGATCCTGCCCTCGTCCACGGGCCACACGCCTGCGATGGCGTTCAGCATGGTGGATTTCCCGGCGCCGTTACCGCCGATGATGGTGATGAAGTCTCCGGGCAGAAGCTCCAGGTTCAGACGATCCAGGGCTACCTTCTCATTGATGGTGCCCCGGTTAAATACCTTTTGTACATTCTCAATGACCAGTGCTTTTTCGAAACTCATTTCGCACCTCCCTTCTTCTTGCCGGCCTTCCCTTTCAGATAAGGGATGGCGAGGAAGATGGCGACTACGATGGCCGAGAACAGCTTCATGTCCTCGGAAGGCATCTTCAGCCACAGCACCAGCTGGTAGACCATGTAATAGATGATAGCGCCCAGGATCACGGCGATGAGGGTCCAGGCAAAGGCAAGACGCTTCTTCTCCGCGAACTTCCCGAAAAGCACCTCTCCGATGATGACGGCAGCAAGGCCGATGACGATGGCACCGCGGCCCATGTTTACGTCCGCAGCTCCCTGGAACTGTCCGTAGAGAGCGCCGCAGAAGCCTACAAGGCCATTGGAGATCATCAGGGTCAGGACCTTGATGAAGTCCGTATTGATGCCCTGGGCTCTGGCCATGTTGCCGTTACATCCCGTCGCACGGACGGAATGCCCCAGCTCGGTTCCGAAGAACCAGTACAGGCAGGCAACCAGCACCAGCAAAAATACGATCATACCTACGAAAAAGATGATCTCGGAAGTGGCGGATCCCGTCACATAGCGAAGGGATACCACCAGAGGATAATTATCCACGGACACAGGCTGGTTGGCCTTGCCCATAACATTCAGATTGATGGAATACAAGGAGATCTGGGTCAGGATACTCGAAAGGATCCCGGGAATCCCCAGGCCGGTGGTCAAAAGACCGGTGATCATCCCCGCCAGCGCTCCGGCAAAAAATGCCACGATGGTCGCCAGTACAGGGGATACCCCCGCACGGATCAGCATCACCGTGACGGCGGCGCCGAAGGCCAGAGAGCCGTCCACCGTCAGATCCGCAAAATCCAGAAGACGGAAGGTGATGAAAACGCCCAGTGCCATAATGCCCCAGATCATTCCCTGGGCGATGGAGCCCGGAAATGCCCGGAATAGGGAAGCTAAACTTAAGGATGAAAAATAAGAGAGCATAAAACCTCCGAAGTGATCATAGGAAAGATAAACAGGGATACCCTATCAAAGGTATCCCTGTCATATTACATCATTTTACTCAGAAATGGCAACATAATCGTCAGGAACGGTGATACCCAGCTCTTCGCAGATCTTTGCGTTGTATTTCTTGGTAACATTGGGGGCGAACTTCACGGGCATGGTGGTGATGTCCGCGCCGCCGGTCAGGATCTCGGCTGCCATCTCACCGGTGGTGTAGCCCAGATCGTAGTAGCTGATGGAAAGGGTCGCCACGCCGCAACCGGAGCAGATGCCCTCCTCGCCTGCGATGCAGGGAACGCCTGCAGGGATCAGGATGTTGTAAACGGTCTCGGTGACATTGGCCAGAGTATTGTCGGTGGGGATGTAAACCACATCGCACTCCTCGGCAGCGGTGGTCACAACGGACTGTACCTCGTTGGTATCGGCGATACCGTACTCCTGGTAAGCGATGCCGTCAGCATCCAGCGCAGCCTTGAAAAGCTCGATCTGATACTTGGAATTGGCCTCTGCGGTGCAGTAGAGCAGGCCGACCTTCTGTGCATTGGGGAAGATCTCCACCAGCATCTTCTCCTGCTCGTCAATGGGAGCCAGATCGCTGGTACCGGAGATGTTTCTGCCGGATACGCCGGACCAGTTCTCCACCTCAAGGGCGGTGCCGTAATCAGTCACGGAAGTGCCCAGGATGGGAATGGTGGTGGTAGCTGCCGCTGCAGCCTGCAGGGGAGTGGTGGCATTGGCCATGATCAGATCCACATTGTCCGCAACCAGTCCGTTGCAGATGGTGGCTGCGGTAGCCTGCTCACCCTGTGCGTTCTGAACATCAAAGGTCACCTTGTCGCCCAGCTTTGCCACCAGTGCGTCCTTGAAGCCCTGGGTAGCGGCATCCAGTGCGGGATGCTCCAAAAGCTGGCATACGCCGATGCGATACACCTTGTCTGCGGATGCTGCACCGGAATCCTGCGCGCCCTCAGCGGAGCCGCAGCCGGTAACGGCCGTCATACACATTGCAGCCGTCAGAGCCAAAGCTAAGATCTTCTTTTTCATAATCTCCTCCAAATCTAACGTATGTCTGCTTGCTTTTACGCTTTAACCATTTAAAGCGTTACAGACCAAAAGTAATGATAGCTTATTTCCCTCCGTTCGTCAATCACTTTGCGGGTTTCTTTACGCATTCTTTGGCACAATGTTTCCGGGTGCCTTGAAGATATGCGCCTCGGGGATCACTCCTCTGACGCAGGAGGTGGGATAGACATTGGAATGTCTGCCGATGACGGTGCCGGGATTCAGGACGCTGTTACAGCCCACTTCCACAAAGTCTCCCAGCATGGCGCCCACTTTCTTGCGGCCGGTCTCGTAGGTCTGCTCTCCCTTTACCTTCACGGGGAGCTTGTCGCTCTTCACATTGGAAGTGATGGAACCTGCACCCATGTGGGATCCGTGCCCCAGGATGCTGTCGCCCACATAGTTGTAATGGGGGACCTGCACCTTATTGAAGAGGATCACATTCTTCAGCTCCGTGGAATTGCCTACCACGGCCTTTTTTCCGACGATGGCGCTGCCTCTGACAAAAGCACAGTGCCGCACCTCCGCTTCCTCATCCACGATGAGAGGGCCGTTTAAGCAAGCGGTAGGGGCCACGGTAGCACTTTTGGCGACCCAGATGTCCTCCCCCCGCTGTTCAAAGCGCTCCGGATCCAGGGTGGGGCCCAGGGCCTTGATGAAATCGGAAATGCCCTCCAGGGCTTCCCAGGGGTAGGTAAAACGGGAAAGGTACTCTCCAGCTATGGTTTCCTGCAGATCATAGAGATCCGCGATGGTGATCCTGTCCATAATGACTCCTTCTTTTCCGCGAGGGATCCGAGCGCCGGGAAAAGCAATCCCAAAAGGCGCCCTTATTTCCCGCGCTTATTGTAATAGACGCTGACCTGACGGAAGGTGTTTTCCATCTGGGGGATGTTGTTCAGTCCCTTTACGTTGTTGGTGATCTGGGTGATGAAACTCTCCAGCTTTCCCATGTACTCCTCCGGCGTGATCTCGCTGCCGGCCACCATGGTGAGGCCCTTCTCCCAGCTGGCGGTGAGGGCCGGGTTTAACATGGAGGGCATGGAACCGGCCATGACAATGTAGATCATCTCTCCCAGCAGAGTGGGTGAAAGGACCTGGGTCTTCTTGTTCAGGCGGATGTACTCGATCTTCTGGAGCTTGCTGAGGATCTCGGCTCTCGTCGCACTGGTGCCGATGCCGCTGCCCTTGATCTGGCTGCGGAGCTCATCGTCCTCGATAAATTGTCCCGCATTCTCCATGGTCAGGATCATACTTCCGGAGGTATAGCGCTTGGGGGGTGATGTTTCTCCCTCTTTGATCTCATATCCCTTCACGGGGAGTTCGGTCCCTGCACTTACCTGGTTTAAGAAGGCCAGCAGAGCACCGTCGTCGATCTCTTCTTCCTTCTGTTCTTCCCTATCCTTGTCGGCTGCCTCTCCGCCTTCCTCGGACTCGTCGGAGGGGACATCTGCTCGGGACTTTTCCTCCCCGTCCTTTTTGTCCTTGGTGGGCAGGTAAGCCACCTTGCGGTACCCCTCCTCCTCCAGGACTTTGAATACGGAGAAAAAGGACTCCTCGCCCACGCCGATGACGGGAGAAAACTTCCGGTACACCGCAGGGGGATAGAAAATGCTTAAAAACCTGCGGACGATCAGCTCATACACTTTTGCTGACAAGTCATTCAGAGAACCCAGGGCTCCCAGTCCCTGTCCCGTGGGGATGATGGCATAGTGGTCCGTGATCATCTTGTCATTGGTGTATTTGCTCTTGCCGATGGTCTTCCAGGAACCGGAATCCAGCACTTCCGCGGCGTAGGTGCCGCAGACGCCGTAGCCTTTCAGGCCCGCGATGTTTTTACTTATCTCCTTGGCCACCGCACTGGAAAGGACTCTGGCATCGGTTCTGGGATAAGTGGTGAGCTTCTTCTCATAAAGCTCCTGCACCACGGCAAGGGTCTGGTCGGGACTGATCTTGAAATATTTGGAGCAATCGTTCTGGAGCTCAGCCAGATTGTAGAGAAGGGGCGGATTTTTGGTCTCCTTCTTCCGGGTGATCTCCCGGATGACGGCAGGCTTTCCCTCCAGAGAAGCCATGAGGGCCTCCGCGTCCACCCGCTCTTTAAAGCCGTTTTCCTTGTAGAGCTTGGGGCTCTGGTAATAAGCGGATCCCTCTGCCGCGCGCCACTCGCCGGAAAGCTCGCTCTCTCCCGCGCCGAACTTTCCCAGCACACGGTAGAAAGGAGTCTTCTTAAAGTCCCGGATCTCCCGCTCCCTGGCCACGATGATGCCCAGGACGCAGGTCATGACACGGCCCACGCTGATGGCACCCTTCTCCCGGTGCAGGAATCCGTTGACACATTTTTTGTACTTCAAGGTGGCCACACGGGAAAAATTCATTCCCATGAGGTAATCTTCCTTGGCCCGCAGATAGGCCGCATTACTGAGGGCGTCATAGGCGCTCCAGTCCTTGGCCTCCCGGATGCCACGGAGGATCTCCTCCTCGGTCTGGGAATCGATCCAGACCCGCTTCCGGACCTTGTCCTTCACGCCGGCCATGCGGTCCACCAGACGATAGATATATTCTCCCTCGCGCCCGGAGTCGGTACAGATGTAGATGGTATCCACATCACTCCTGTTCAGGAGAGACGCAACGATCCGGAACTGCTTTGCCGCGGAGGGAATGATCTCGTATTTGTATTCCCGGGGCAGGAAGGGCAGGGTATCGTACCGCCATTGTTTTAATTTTTCATCATAGGCATCGGGATAACTCATGGTGACCAGATGACCCACGCACCATGTTACGACGCTTTCGTCACTTTCCAGAAATCCGTCGCCCTGGCGGAAGGACTCCTTCAGCGCGTCTCCGAACTGCCTGGCCACGCTGGGCTTCTCCGCGATAAATAAACGCTTGCTCAAATCGTAAAGTACTCCTTACTGCACATCCCGGGAAGAAAAGGAAGCCAGGAGCTTCTCCGTTTCCTCTGCGGGGCTGGGACGTCCCATGTAGAATCCCTGGATCACATCACATCCGGCGCTGTGCAGATACTGGTATTGCTGTTCCGTCTCCACGCCCTCCGCCACAGTCTCAAAACCCATGGAATGGGACATGTTCAGGATGGACTCCGTGATGACTCTGGTGGTGGGGTCGGAAAGGACGGTGTCCACAAAGCTCTTGTCGATCTTCAGGGTATCGATGGGGAATTTCTTCAGGTAGGACAGGGAAGAATACCCGGTACCGAAATCGTCAAGGCTGATGTGGATGCCGAAATTCCGCAGGGTGCTGAGCTTCCGGGAAACCATCTCGAAATCGTCGATGAGGATGGACTCCGTGATCTCCAGCTCGATGTCGGCGGGATCCACACCGTACTCACGGATGACTCCCATGACCAGGTCCACGAACTGGTCGGACTTATACTGCAATGCGGAAATATTGATAGAAAGTCGGAAATGCATCTGAAACACCTTGCACCAGGTAGCGTATTGTTTCACACTCTCCTCGATGACAAAGCGACCGATGTCCAGGATGGTGCGGTTTTTCTCCGCAACGGGAATAAAGACCGAGGGCTGGATCAGTTCCTCCCCGGTGTCCTTCCACCGGACGAGGGCTTCAAAACCTCTGATCTTGCGATTCCCGGTATAATACTGTGGCTGGTAATAGATGACGAATTCATCCTGGGAGACAGCATTCCGCAAGCGGTTCTCCATCTCCACGGACTGCAGGAACTCGTTCAAAATGGGCGCCTCGAAATAGGCCATCTGGTTCTTGCCCATGGTCTTGCAGCGGTAGGTGACGATCTCGGCGCTGTTCAAAAGGTCCAGCGCACTGCCGGCCACCTCGGGGAACTCCGCTACGCCAACGCTGGCCGTTAAGCGGAACCGCTGACCGGTGCTTAAGGAGAAGGGCTCCTCCAGCCGGTCTCTGACCCGGCCGTAGACACTGTCCACGCTGTGGGTGCCGTATGGTGCATAGATGGCCAGGGCATAGATGTCATTGCTCATGTGACAGGCGATGATCTGGTCGTCCTCCAGGGTGTGGAGGAAGGAGCCGAACTGCTGCAGGATCTCATCTCCCACGATGATCCCCATGGAATCGTTCAGCTTCTTGAAATCGTCCAGATCTACCATCATCACGGCGACGGTGGCATTCTCGTCCTTGGCGTTCTTGATGAAATTCCCCAGAAGCGTCACAAAATAATTCCGGTTGTAAAGCCCGGTCAGTCCGTCATAGTAAGCCATGTAAAGCAGCTCGGAATTCTGGGACTTCTGGCGGGAAATGTTCCGGAAGCTGATGACCTTTTCCGAGGGCTTGCCGTGCTCGTCAGAAAGCACTGTGGTGGTCATGAGATACCAGATGCGATGATCCGGAGTCTCCAGCTCCAGCGTCGCGGTGCGCTGATCGTCCCGCTCGGGGAACAGTGCCGTCTGGAGTTTTTCCCGATACTCGGGGGCAAAGGCCTCCTCCAACCGTCCCAGCTCCTTCACCGCCTTGATCTCAAAGAGGAAAAACTCGGCAAAACGCCCCAGCGTCACCACTTCCTCCCGACCGAATTCATAGTACAAAAAGCCCAGCTCCGAAGTCTGGAGCAGGCTTTTGTACATCCGTTCTTTCTGATTCAGCTTCTGGTTCATGGCCTTCATGAGGTCCAACTGATAGCGAGACTCTTCCATGACGAGCATCCCCCCGGATTCTTTTCGCTTTTCGATTTACTTTGCTGTGATATACCCCTGTGCCTTCAAAAGCTCTGCGCAAAGCACTGCGCCGCCGGCTGCGCCGCGGACGGTGTTGTGAGACAGACCCACGAACTTGTAGGTAAAGATGCTGTCCTCACGGAGTCTTCCGAAGCTGATACCCATGCCGTGCTCGTAGTCCACATCCATGGTGACCTGAGGACGGTTGTCCTCCTCCATGTAACGGATGAACTGCTTGGGAGCGCTGGGAAGATTCAGCTTCTGAGGCTCGCCGGAGAAGGAAGTTGCGATCTTGATCAGATCCTCCTTCGCAGGCTTTTCCTTGAAATCCACAAATACGGCAGCGGTGTGGCCGTTCAACACGGGCACGCGGATGCACTGGGAAGTGATGATGGGGCCTTCTGCGGGAACGATGACACCGTTCTCGATCTTACCCCAGATGCGCAGGGGCTCCTTCTCGCTCTTCTCCTCCTCACCGCCGATGTAGGGGATGATGTTGCCCACCATCTCGGGCCAGTCCTTGAAGGTCTTGCCGGCACCGGAGATTGCCTGGTAGGTGGTCACCACGCTGCGGGTGATCTCAAAATGCCGCTTCCATGCGGAAAAGATGGGCGCATAGCTCTGGATGGAGCAGTTGGGCTTCACCGCAACGAATCCTCTGGAGGTGCCCAGACGCTTTTTCTGGAACGCAATGACTGCGGTGTGCTCCGCATTCACCTCGGGGATCACCATGGGGACGTCGGGGGTCCAGCGATGTGCGGAATTGTTGGATACCACGGGAGTCTCGGTTTTTGCATAAGCTTCCTCGATGACCTTGATCTCTTCCTTGGTCATATCCACGGCACTGAAGACAAAATCAACGGTGGAAGCAACCTCTTCCACGTTGGAAACGTCCTTCACCACGATCTTCTTCACTGCCTCGGGCATGGGGGTGTCCATCTTCCAGCGGTCGCCGATGGCCTCCTCATAAGTCTTTCCCGCACTTCTGGGGCTGGCTGCGATGGTCACCACCTCAAACCAGGGGTGATTCTCCAGAAGGGAGATAAAACGCTGGCCAACCATACCGGTGCCACCCAGGATACCTACTTTCAACTTCTCGCTCATTTTTTCTTCTCCTTTTTGTCTCATTTTTTTGCGAAGGCACCCTCCGGGACACGATCACGCGCCCATCCGGCGATGCCTCCTTAAGTCACATCCCCCGCATCCTGCGGTGTGGGATATGACGGATTTACGGTTTCAAAAAAGCTTCAGTCTCCCGTGCGGGAAAGGCTCTCCCACAGGCCTGTCAAAGGATCCGAAAGAGGCGGCACGGCCTTCAGATATTCACTGCCGGACCGCAGCTCCTCCGCCATGGCTTCCGGCCCGGGTGCGCCTTTGGTAAGACGCTTGTCCACGCAGGTCTCCAGGCTGATGGCGGGATAGATATCCTCCTCCGTCGCAGGGCAGATGGCCTTGAACTCCTCCAGGGTCAGATCCTCCAGGCCGCAGCCCTTTTCGATGCAGGCCAGCACCATCTCTCCCACGTAGCGGTGGGCATCCCGGAAAGGGATCCCCTTTCCCACCAGATAGTCTGCGGCATCCGTCGCATTGGTAAAACCTGCGCTGGCGGATTCCCGCATCCTGGTTTCATTGAACTTCATGGAAGAAAGCATCCCGTCAAAGAGCTTCAGGCATCCGTTCACGGTGTCCATGGCATCAAAGGCCTGCTCCTTGTCCTCCTGCATGTCCTTGTTATATGCAAGCGGCAGTCCCTTCATGGTGGTGAGCAGTCCCATCAGACTGCCGTAGACTCTGCCGGTCTTGCCCCGCAGGAGCTCAGCGATGTCCGGATTTTTCTTCTGGGGCATGATGCTGCTTCCCGTAGAGTAGGTGTCGTCGATCTCCACGAACCGGTACTCGTTGGAATTCCACAGGATGATCTCCTCGGAAAACCGGGACAGATGCATGGCGATGACGGACAGGATAAAGAGGTACTCCAGCAGGTAATCTCTGTCGGAAACAGAGTCCATACTGTTCCTGGTGGCGCCGTCAAAGCCCAGGAGCGTTGCCGTATACTCCCGGTCCAGGGGATAGGTGGTGCCTGCCAGGGCGCCGGCCCCCAGAGGACACAGGTTCAGGCGTTTTTTGCAATCCGCAAGGCGCTCTCTGTCTCTGCGGAACATTTCAAAATAGGTGCCCAGATGATGGGCCAGGGTCAGGGGCTGGGCCTTCTGTAAATGGGTAAAGCCCGGCATGACCGTATGCACGTTTTTCTCCATCAGATCCTGCAGTGTGGTCAGGACCTCTGTCAGGCAGGTGTCCGTCTCTGCGATCTGACCCCGGACGTATAGCCGCATGTCCAGCGCCACCTGATCGTTCCTGCTCCTGCCGGTGTGGAGGCGCTTCCCCGCATCCCCGATGCGCTCTGTCAGGACTGCTTCACAGAAGCTGTGCACATCCTCATACTCGGTGGTGATGGTGAGCTTCCCGTCCGTCACATCCCGGTAGATCCCGGCGAGCCCCGTGATGATGGCATCCCGGTCCTCTCCCGTCAGGATCCCCTGCTTTGCCAGCATCCGCACATGGGCCATGCTGCCGCAGATATCCTGGAAGATCATGCGCTTGTCAAAGGTGATGGAAGCGTTGAAATCATATACCAGCTGGTCCGTGGCCTTGGTAAAACGGCCGCCCCACAATTGCGCCATAGGTTCCCTCCATGAGAAACAAAATAGAAAGGCATGGGTGAATTTAGAAAAACTCTCCGACCCGAAAGCCGGAGAGTCCAAGCTGAAAGAGGGACTTGAACCCTCGACCCCTTCATTACGAGTGAAGTGCTCTACCGACTGAGCTATTTCAGCAAATCTGCGAGGCTGCTTTCTTACGCAACCTCGTATGATTATACTTATTTTCCGGTCTAAAAGCAAGATATATTTTCAGTTTGGATGATGCACCGTAAGCTGCGGGAAAGGAATCTCGATCCCTGCTGCATCCAGGGCTTTCTTGGCACTCTCCGTCACGGAGAAAAGGCAGTTCCAGTAGTTCGAAGTAAGGCTCCAGCACCGCAGGATCAGATGCACGCCGCTGTCTCCCAGAGAATCCACCGCCACACGCATCTCCATGTCCTGCAGGACGAATTCATTCTCTTTCAGCACCTGCAGCAGCACCTCCCTGGTCCTGTCCAGATCAGCGCTGTAGGCCACGGAAAGGTTCACATCCACTCTCCGATTCAATTCCCTGGTGCGGTTGATGATGGAGGAATTGGACAGGCTGCCGTTGGGGATCACCACGAACTGGTTATCCGCCGTAAGGAGCCTGGTGTAAAAGGGCGAGATCTCCTTGACCGTCCCCTCCTTGTTGGTGGTGCTCTCGTGGATATAGTCTCCCACGGTAAAGGGCTTGGACATCATGATGAGGATGCCTCCCGCGAGATTGCTCAGGCTTCCCTGCACCGCCAGACCTACCGCCACGCCGGCGGAGCCCAGCAGGGCCACGATGCCCGCGGCGTCCACGCCGAAGTTTAACGCCACCAGGAAAAACAGGATCACATAGAGGCAGGCCTTCACCAGACTGTCGAGAAAGCCGATGACACCCTTGTCGGCTTTGGCCTTCGTCAGCGACCCCCGCAGGATCCTGCGGATCAGCCTTACGATCCAGTAGCCGATGAAGAGCATCACCAGGGATACGCCGACGCGGATCCCCAGATTCATCGCTTTCCCGGGGATCTGATCGATCCATTCCCGGATCACGGAAGGGTTCTTCTCCACCACTTCCACCAGTTGCGTCACATCTGTCAAAAGCATTATTTAGCGCTTCCTTTTTTCTTTTTCTTCAGGGGCGTATTTCTGCGGATACGCTCCGTGATCACCTTCGCCAGCTCCTCCTCGGTGTAGGGAATGAACTGGAAGATCGCAAGGCTTAAAGGTCCCATCTTGATGTTCACGGACTGGGCTCTGCCGTCCGCCTGGATGTCGCCCGCCCGCTTGATGGTCTTGTTCCGGACACCGGTGCCGCCGTAAGCCAGATCGTCGGTGTTAAAGAGTTCCCGGTACTTGCCTTCGTAAGGAACGCCTGTGGTGATGCTCTGGCCCAGGCCTGAGAAATTCGCCACCACCATCAGCATCTCCTCGGGATCTGCGGTCTTGCGCAGAAAGGACAGGAAGCACTGCTCCGTGTTCATATTGCTGAGCCACTCGAAGGCGGTGTTGTCCTGATCCGCGGTATAGAGTGCGGGCAGCTTCTCATAGAGCGCGTTCAGATCAGCGATCATCCGCTCCGCTTTCTCATTTCCCGTGTAGCTCAGCAGCTTCTTGCCGGGGTGCACGTACTCGTAAGCAATGGCAAGACGCAGATTTGCCAGCTGCTCGGAAGGATCCCCGGGGAAATGCTCCAGAAGCGCTTCTCCTTTTTCCTGAGTCCCCAGCAGATAGGTATCCACGAAGGAATACACGATATCATTGGTGAGCTCGCTCAAGTGCCGGCCGCGGTACAGTGGATCCATGGACAGGAAATTGAGCAGGTTCTCGGAGAAGGGCAGGTTCAGCTTCAGATCAAATCCCAGCCCGTCCTCGGAAGCAGGCGCCGTGATCTTGGGATGGGAGGAGGAATCCTCCGCGATCCGCAGCAGATTCGGATACCGGTTCCGGAGCCGCTTCATCAGATCCCGCAGGTAGTCGATGGCATCCAGGTTCTCGTTGCCGCCGAAGAGATTGGCCACCCACTCTCCGTCGCCCTTGCCGTAATCCAGATACAGCATCTGCGCCACATTCTCAAACCTGAGTCCGTCGGCGCCGAAATCCTCGATGAGGGAAAACACGGCGCTGTTCAAAAGATCCCGCACCTGGGGCAGTTCATAGCGGAACAGGCAGGCGCTCTTGTCATAACTCAAACCCTGACGGGCATCCAGATGCTCATAGAGGCAGCTTCCGTCAAAGCCGGACAGACCTGCGCTCTCTCTGGAAAAGCAGCTCAGATTCACGGAAAAGATCACGCCGATGCCTGCGCTGTGGAGGGCATCCGTCAGCAGATGGAGCTTTTCGCGGCTGATGGCGGGATCAAAGGCAAAAAAGCTGCCGGGAACCTTGCCCCCATACCACAGGGGACGGAGCTGTACATGGGTGAAACGATCCTCCTTCACCTTCTTTACGAATGCATCGATGAGGGAAGGATCACTCTCTGCGGCGAGCATCTGCGAAAGACTGTCCTGATCCCCCTGCAGCACGCTGATGCCCTTGGTAAACTTAGCTTTCAGTGCCGATCCCTTTTTCTCATCCGCTGCGGGCACCTCATTGCACTTCCTGTCCCCCAGGGAGATGACGCTGCAGGCGGGATCCAGCCTGGACAGGAGCTGCCCGCGATTCAGCTTGATCTCATAGAGGTACTTATCCCCGGGCTTTGCACCGGGTACAAAGATCTCGAAAATGCCGCTGTCGCCGTGGCGGATCATCTGATGGCATCTGCCGTCCCAGCTGTTGAACTCGCCGATGACGCTGACCCGGAGCGCGCCGGGCGCCCATACGATAAAGGAAGTCCCCTTGCAGCCCGCATGGGTCACGTAATGTGCGCCGAACACCTCGCGGTAATTCTCCAGATTGCCTGCCGCAAAAGCATCGATCTGCTCCTTTTTCAGGCGGGAAGGGAAGGAATAGGGGTCTCTCGTGGTGAGAGTCAACTTCTTGAAGGTACCGTGTTCCTCGTCCGCAGGCGTCTCAAAAGTTGCGGTGTAGGTGTAGGTACCCACGGTTTTGGCAGGAAGGAGCACTGCGAAAAATCCCTCCTCGTCCGCCATTTCCATCTGTGCGAAATTCTTCTTGTTCTCGGGGTCGGTATAGTCGTACCACTCCACAGCCACTTCACTGGCTCCCGGGAAAAAAGTCTGCAGGAGGGTGGAATTGCCCTTGATGTGCGGTCCCATCAGATCCTGGGGTCTGCTGCACTCCGAATAGATGACCTCCTCGATAAATGCCCAATCCATCAGCTTATACAATCTCTTATTCATGGCTACCCTCTTTTATTTTTTTTTCGCGTAGGCACGAGCCGAGCGGACATGCTTGCATGACCATTCGGCGACGCCCGCGGAGTCAAACACCCATCAGAATGGGGTGTTTGACTGTGAGATCTGATGCAGGAACAGGCCGCTGCGCAGCTTCGGCTCAAACCAGGTGGACTTCGGCGGCATCAGGAGATGTGCCCCCGCCACTGCAAAAAGCTCCTCCATGGAGGTGGGATACATGGAAAACGCCACTCTGCAGTCTGCCTTCGTGCGGCGCTCCAGCTCTCCCAGTCCGCGGATGCCACCCACGAAATCGATCCGCTGGTCCGTCTTGGGATCCAGGATCCCCAGGATGGGATTTAAGAGATGATCCTGCAAAATGCTGACATCCAGCCCCTTTACCGGATCATAACTCCGGATGGCTTCTTTCGCCTGCAGGCGGTACCATTTTCCATCCAGCAGCATCCCGAACTCCCCTTTTTTCGAGGGTCTGACAGGATCCGTTCCGGGCGTGCCGACCTCGAAGCACTCTCCCACCTTCGCCAGGAAGGCGTCCGTATCCAGGCCGTTTAAGTCCTTCACCACGCGGTTGTAATCCAGGATCTTCAGCTCGCTCTGCCGGAAGACCACGCTCAGGAAAAAGTGGTATTCCTCCTCTCCGGTGTCCGCAGGATTCGCATCCCGCAGCCGCTCTCCCACCTTCACGGCAGAAGCACAGCGGTGATGACCGTCGGCAATGTACAGATGATCAAAGCCCCCGAAGATCTTCCGAATCTGCCCAATCTCTCCTTCGTCAAAAACAGACCACACCCGGTGTCTGATGCCGTCCTCCGAGGTAAAGTCGCAATCCGGCGTCCGTGCCTTCACCGTATCGATGAGTGCGCTCAGGGCCTCGTCATCGGGGCAGGCCAGGAAAATGGGACCGGTCTGCATGCCGGTAACCCCCACGTGATTGATACGGTCCTGCTCCTTGTCCGCACGGGTGTTCTCGTGCTTTAGGATCACCCGGTTCTCATAGTCCTCGATGGAGGCACAGCCCACAACGCCCGTCTGGGACCGTCCGTCCATGGTCAGCTCATAGAGATAAAATCCCGGCTGCGGATCCCGGACAAAACGCCCGTCGGCGAGCCGCTCTGCGATCATCTCCTTTGCCTTCTCATAGACTCTTGCGTCATAGGTGTCCACATCATCCGGAAACTGGGACTCCGGCCGGTCGATGGCAAGGAAACTCTCGGGATGCTCCGTTACGAAAGCCTTCGCCTCCTCCCGGTTGTATACGTCATAAGGCAGCGCCGCGATCTTGTCTTCCATCCCCCGTCCGGGACGGATGGCGCCGAAAGGTCTGAATATAGCCATTTTGCTTCTCCTTTAAAGGATTTTTACCCATCTATGTATTTTATCATTTAACGTGCCACATCACAAGAAAATGATACGATCCGTACGCCGCGGGAAAAACCTTTTTGCTTCGGCCGAATATTGAGAAAACAGGGATGGATGTGGTATAGTAGGGAGCATAGAAATTCAAAAAGGCGCCGGGAGGTACCTCGCCCCCCTGCGCTGTCTTACCGGGAAGGTAAGACAAGGAGGTTATATGACACAGGATGACAGAAAAATGCTGACCCGCATCAACGAATATGCGGAAAAGGTGATGCCCGATATCGACCCGCAGAAGACCCCCGTCTCCCAGCAGCTGGAGGCGCTCCGCCCCATCATGGAGACCATCGCTTCCGAGCAGGGCACAGATCTGCAGGATATTTTCATCCGCTATATGGATCTGGCCAGTGAGGCAGCCATGGACCGGGACAACAAAATGCGGGACGCCCTGAAGGACTTAAATGACGGCGAGGACGGCAATCCGCCTCTTCTTTACCGCTAAAGGCAAAAGCAAAACGGAGCAGAGACCATGATCTCTGCTCCGTTCTTTCTTTGGAAATCTTATTTCACAACGCGGACACGGAAGACGCCGTCCACTGCGGTCAGCTTCTCCACCAGCGCTTCGGTGGCGGGGCTCTCCACATCCATCATGGTGTAAGCATAGTCTCCTCTGGACTTGTTGGTCATGTCGGAGATGTTGATGCCCTCGGCACCGATGATGGCGGTGAACTGGGTGATCATATTGGCGATGTTCTTGTGGAACACGGCGATACGGCCCACCTTGGTGCAGATGCCCATGTCACATGCGGGATAGTTCACGGAGTTGCGGATATTGCCGTTCAGCAGATAATCGGAGATCTCGTCTGCGGCCATCACAGCGCAATTGTCCTCGGACTCCTCGGTGCTGGCTCCCAGGTGAGGGGTCAGGATCACACCCTCCGCACCGGCGGTGGTGGGATTCGGGAAATCGGACACATAACGCTTTACCTTGCCGTTCTTCAGGGCTTCGATCATGTCGCCCTCCACGACCAGCAGATCTCTTGCGAAGTTCAGGACCACGACGCCGTCCTTCATCATGGAGATGGCATCTCTGCCGATCATGCCCTTGGTGGAATCCAGCAGCGGCACATGGATGGTGATGTAGTCACAGGTGGTGTAGATGTCCTCTACCTTCTCCACATGCTTTACGTCTCTCTTCAGGCTCCATGCCGCGTTCACGGACAGGTAAGGATCGTAGCCGTAGACTTCCATGCCCAGGGAAAGCGCGGTGTTGGCAACCTTGACACCGATGGCGCCCAGGCCGATGACACCCAGCTTCTTGCCTGCCAGCTCAGTGCCGGCAAACTTTTTCTTCTCCTTCTCGGCAGTCTTGGCGATCTCATCGTCACCCTTTGCGGACTTCACCCACTCGATGCCGCCCACCACGTCACGGGCAGCCAGCAGCATTCCTGCGATGACCAGCTCCTTTACGCCGTTGGCATTGGCGCCGGGAGTATTGAAGACCACGATGCCCTTCTCTGCACATTTGTCCAGAGGGATATTGTTGACACCCGCACCTGCTCTGGCCACTGCCAGCAGGGAAGCAGGGAGCTCCATCTCATGCATGGAAGCACTGCGCACCAGGATACCGGATGCCTCATCGACTTTCTCGGTCAAGGGAAAATCATCGGGCAGTCTGGAAAGACCCACCTGTGCAATGGGATTAAGGCAATGAATCTTGTACATTTTCTCCTCCTTCATTCACGGGGCGCTTATGCGTTCTGCGCCTCGAATTCCTTCATGAATGCAACCAACTTCTCAACACCCTCCTTGGGCATTGCGTTGTAGATGCTGGCTCTCATACCGCCCACGGTACGATGACCTTTCAGGTTTACAAAGCCTGCAGCGGTTGCTTCCTTGACGAACTTCGCATCCAGCTCCTCATCGCCGGTGACGAAAGGAACGTTCATCAGGGAGCGGTCCTCCTTGCGGACGGTGCCCTTGAAGAGCTTGCTCTGATCCAGGAAATCGTAGAGGATCTTTGCCTTCTCCTCGTTGTGCTTCTTCATCGCCTCCAGGCCGCCCATCTTCTTCAGCCACTTGAATACCTTGCCGCAGATGTAGATGCCGTAGCAGGGAGGGGTATTGTACAGGGAATCGTTGTCCGCATGGATCTTGTAACGGAGCATAGTAGGTGTGCCGGGAAGCACATCCTCGGTGATGAGATCCTCACGGATGATGACGATGACCACGCCTGCGGGGCCCACATTCTTCTGGACGCCGCCGTAGATCACGCCGTACTTGGTCACATCCACGGGCTCGGAAAGGAAGCAGCTGGACACGTCCGCAACCAGGGTCTTGCCCTTGGTGTTGGGAAGGGTCTTGTACTTGGTGCCGTAGATGGTGTTGTTCTCGCAGATATAGACATAGTCCATATCGTCGGTGATGGGCAGATCGCTGCAGTCGGGGATATAGGAGAAGGTCTTGTCAGCGGAGGAAGCCAGCTCCACAGCCTCACCGTAAAGCTTCGCCTCCTGGAAGGCCTTCTTTGCCCACTGACCGGTAACGATGTAGCCGGCCTTTTTATTCTTCATCAGGTTCATGGGGATCATGGCAAACTGCTGGCTTGCGCCTCCCTGCAGGAACAGAACCTTGTAATTATCGGGGATGTTCATCAGATCGCGAAGGTCCTTCTCGGCGTCCTTAATGATCTGATCGTACACCTTAGATCGGTGACTCATCTCCATCACGGACATACCGGATCCCTGGTAATCCAGCATCTCATCAGCCGCCTCCCTGAGTACCTCCTCGGGCAGAACAGCGGGGCCTGCGGAAAAGTTGTAAACTCTTGCCATTTTTTCATTCCTCCTGGTTGTTTAATAAAAAAGCTTTTTTTAGCATAGCTTTTACGCTTACTTTCGTCAATCCGAAAACCGCAAAGGAAAATCCGGTTTACTTGCGGTAATACAGGATCACGGGGGTACCTACTTCGTAGGTTTCGTACAGGGTGGCGGCCACCTTTTTCGGCATGTTGATACAGCCGTGGGAGCCGTTCCCCATGTAGATATTGCCACCGAATTTGCTCCGCCAGGTGGCGTCGTGGAGACCGATGTGCTCATTCACCGCCATCCAGTAGTACACAAAGGTCCGGTAGTCCGGTCCGATGAGGGTCCGGTTTTTCTGCTTGAAATAAATGAAATCCGTGCCCTCGGGGGTGCAGCCCCGGTTGCCGGTGACCACATCCGATTCCAGCAGCAGCTCGCCCTTCACATAGGCGTAGGCCTTCTGGTTGGTCATATCCACTTCGATATAGGTATCGCCCAGATCGTCCAGTCCCCGGACATAGGGCTCTTTTTTGTATTTCGGGATGTGGGCGGTGGCCTCTCCGTCAAAATACTGCGGATCCGTCAGCGCTCCACGGAAAAATTCCAGCTCCGCCCCGGTGTCAAAGGAAGTGCCGTAGGTTCCGCCCTTCACCGTCACCACGTCCCCCAGACTGGTGAAAAACTCTCTGGGCTTGCCGTAGGTGGTGTATTGGTCCAGAAGCTCGGTCACATAAGCATCCGCCGCGTCGTAATCGATGGCCAGATTGCCGAATTCGTCCTCGTAGGGAAAGCCGTTTTCCTTCAGCAGAAACCCTGCCATGATGCCGGGCTCCATGGCGATCTGCTCCTTGCCCATGTCAAAAACAAGGTCACAGCTCTGGAAGGCTTCGATCTTCTCGTACAGCCTCGTACAGGCTTCGTCCGCTTCCGACAGGCTCACATTCTCGTAGTACCCCTCATCCACGGTAAAAAGCACCGTTCCGTCATGGGCAGCTGTCAGGAAATCCGCTCTTGCCTGCTCCTCCTTCAGCCTGGAAACCAGCCCGTTGTAGAGGGTGTAGCCCTCTTTCCTGCTGTAGTCCAGACGTAAGGTCCTGTCGATGTCCCGGTCCGCTTTCACAAAGGGAAGGTTCTCCCATTGCTCGATCAGATGGTCATCGCTCATGACAAATTCCGGGGTGATGGTCACTCTGGTCTCACCGGCGATCATCGCCATGGGCCAGTGCATGCAATTGGCTTCCCGGAGATACTCCTGCAGACAGCCCGTAAAATCACAGCTGTAGCTCCCTGCGGGAAAATCGATACTGTACTCCGCATCGCCGCGGACCACCTTCATGGCCGGGTGCATCGTGCCGCCCCGCAGAAGGCCGTCCGCCTCCTGCACCGTCAGCCCGGTGCAATAGACATTGTTGATCCAGGTCCCGGGCAAAAAGGTATTGTAGAGCATCAGGGCAACGCCCAGATACACCATGGTCCCCAGCACCAGAAAAGCGCCGATAAACCACAGTCCGATATGCAATTCACCCGACTTGGATCTTGCCAAACACTACTCTCCTTTTTTTGCCAGATCGTCCTCATCAAAGGCATCGCTGATGGGGGATCCCGCAGGAACCATGGGGAAGACCTTGTCATCCTCGGGGATGACGCATTCGATGAGCACGGGCTTTTTCAGGTCGATGGCCTTGCGGATGGCAGGCTCTACCTGGTCCTTCTCCGTGACGCGGATGGCTTCGCAGCCCAGGGCCTCCGCCACCTTGCAATAGTCCACCTGGTCCTCCAGAATGGTCTGGGAATAACGCTTCCCGTAAAAGAGGGTCTGCCACTGCCGGACCATGCCCAGCACGTGGTTGTTGATCACCACCTGGATGATGGGGATCCCGTAACGGGAAGCGGTAGCCATCTCGTTCATGTTCATGCGGAAGCATCCGTCGCCCGCGATGTTGATGCAGATATCGTCGGGACGTCCCACCTGTGCGCCGATGCAGGCACCCAGGCCGTATCCCATGGTGCCCAGACCGCCGGAAGAAAGGAAGGTCCTGGGTCTGGAATACCGGTAAAACTGTGCCGCCCACATCTGGTGCTGTCCCACGTCGGTGGTGATGATGGCCTGCCCTTTCGTCACCTCATCGATCTTCTCGATGACATAAGGGCATGACAGGCGGGTCGTATCGTACTTTAAGGGGAATCTCTCCTTCAGGTCGGCGATATGCGCCATCCACTCAGGATGGTTCTGCTTGGTAACCCGCTTGTTGAGCTCGGTAAGCACCTCTTTCAGATCTCCAACGAGGCTTAAGTCGGAACGGATATTCTTGTTGATCTCCGCAGCATCGATGTCGATGTGCAGGATCTTTGCATTCTTCGCAAAGGTCTTGGGATTGCCGATGACGCGGTCGGAAAATCTGGCGCCCAGAGCCACCAGCAGGTCGCACTCGGAAACTCCCAGGTTAGAGCTTTTTGTTCCGTGCATGCCCAGCATACCGGTGTAGCGGTCGGAGTGGCCGTCAAAGCCGCCCTTCCCCATCAGGGTGTCGCATACAGGCGCATCCAGGAGCTCTGCCAGAGTGGCAACCTCGTCAAATGCGCCGGACAGAATGGTTCCTCCACCCACCATGAGGTAGGGCTTTTTGGCCTTGCAGAGCATCTCCGCGGCCTGGGTCAGGTCACTCTCCGTATACTTGCTGCTCTCGGTGCGGGTGGCAACCGGCTCCGGAGTAAACTCGCATACCGCAGCGGTCACGTCCTTGGTGATGTCCACCAGCACGGGTCCGGGTCTACCGGTTCTGGCAATGGTAAATGCCTTCCGCAGGGTCGGAGCCAGGTCCTCCACATTTTTCACGATATACCCGTGCTTTGTGATGGGCATGGTCACACCCGCGATATCCACCTCCTGGAAGCTGTCCTTCCCCAGCAGCGGCAGTGTCACATTGGCAGTGATGGCAACGATGGGAATGGAATCCATAAAGGCGGTGGCGATGCCGGTGACAAGGTTGGTGGCACCGGGGCCGGAAGTCGCCATGCACACGCCTACCTTACCGGTGGCTCTCGCATAGCCGTCCGCCGCATGGGCTGCGCCCTGCTCGTGGCTGGTCAGCACATGACGGATCTCGGAACTGTGCTTGTAGAGGGCATCATAAATATTCAGGATCGCACCTCCGGGATAACCGAAGACCGTATCAACGCCCTGTTCCTTCAGACATTCCACAACAATTTCAGAACCGTTTAATTCCATAATTTTCACCATGCCGAGCACTTTGGGCGAGGCGGCAAGCCGAATATCAGATTCGGCGATGCCATCATCCGGTTTGGCTCAGCTCAAACCGGAGAGAGAAAAACAAATCATCAGATTTGTTTTTCTCTCATTCCTCCGGATGGATGTATTTTTATGCCTGCTTGCCGGGGATCTCCAGCACGGCGCCCCGGTTGCCGCTGGTGACCAGCTCGCGGTAGCGTGCCAGGTAGCCGGTCTTCACCTTGGGCTCTCTGGGCTGCCACTTTGCTCTGCGGGCTGCCAGCTCCTCGTCGGAAACCTTCATTTCCAGACGGTTTGCGGGGATATCGATGGAGATGATGTCTCCCTCCTCCACCAGTGCGATGGGGCCGCCCACTGCGGCTTCGGGAGATACATGTCCGATGGAGGCGCCACGGGATGCGCCGGAAAATCTGCCGTCGGTGATAAGTGCAACGGTGCTGCCCAGCCCCATGCCGGCGATGGCGGAGGTGGGATTGAGCATCTCTCTCATGCCGGGACCGCCCTTCGGTCCCTCGTAGCGGATGACCACCACGTCACCTGCCACGATCTTGCCGCCCTTGATGGCAGCGATGGCATCCTCTTCACAGTCAAAGACTCTGGCAGGGCCTTCGTGTACCAGCATCTCGGGTGCCACGGCGGAGCGCTTCACCACGCCGGAATCGGGCGCCAGGTTGCCCCGCAGGATGGCGATACCGCCGGTCTCGGAGTAAGGATTCTCCACGGGACGGATGACCTCGGGATCACGGTTGACACAGGGTGCGATGTTCTCGCCGATGGTGGTGCCGTTAACCGTCATGCAGGTCAGGTCCAGCAGCCCCTTCTTGGAAAGCTCGTTCATCACCGCATAGACGCCGCCTGCTTCGTTCAGATCCTCCATGTAGGTGGGGCCCGCAGGTGCCAGATGGCACAGGTTCGGGGTGATGGCGGAGAGCTCGTTTGCCATATCCAGATTCAGATCCACGCCTGCCTCCTTGGCAATGGCGGGAATGTGCAGCATGGTGTTGGTAGAGCATCCCAGGGCCATGTCCACGATCAGGGCATTGCGGAAGGCCGCAGGCGTCATGATATCTCTGGGACAGATGTTCTTCTGCACCAGCTCCACCACCTTCATGCCCGCATGCTTTGCCAGACGGATGCGCTCGGAGTAGACGGCGGGAATGGTGCCGTTACCGCGCAGTCCCATACCGATGGCCTCAGTGAGGCAGTTCATGGAATTCGCCGTATACATACCGGAGCAGGAGCCGCAGGTAGGACATACCTTCTCCTCAAACTCCTCCAGATCCTCGTGGGTCATCTTGCCTGCAGCGACGCTGCCCACTGCCTCAAACATGGAGGAAAGGCTGCGCTTCTGACCCTTGACATGGCCTGCCAGCATGGGGCCGCCGGATACAAAGACCGTGGGGATATTCACTCTGGCCGCAGCCATCAGAAGGCCGGGCACGTTCTTGTCACAGTTGGGGATGCACACCAGACCGTCAAAGCCGTGTGCCATGGCCATACACTCGGTGCTGTCGGCGATCAGGTCTCTGGTCACCAGGGAATACTTCATGCCCACGTGGCCCATGGCGATACCGTCGCAGACCGCGATAGCGGGGAAGATCACGGGAGTGCCGCCCGCCATGGCAACGCCCAGCTTTACGGCCTCTGCGATCTTGTCCAGGTTCATGTGCCCGGGAACGATCTCATTGTAGGAACAGACGATACCGATGAGGGGGCGTTCCCGCTCCTCCTTCGTCATACCCAGTGCATTGAAAAGACTTCTGTGGGGTGCCTGCGCATCTCCCACCTTTACGGAATCACTTCTCATATTTTTACCTCCGATTTATTTAATTAACGAAATGCTTCGTTTCTTCGAAACTCCCGCATTTCTCAGAAGATTCGGAATCCGCTGATTTACTTTATGTAGTCGCAAATGAGGTCACCCATCTGGTTGCATCCGGTCTTGACACAGCCCTCGGAGTAAATGTCTCCGGTACGGTAACCTGCCTTCAATACGGACTTCACGGCCGCTTCGATGGCATCCGCTTCCTTGTCCAGATCGAAGGAAAAACGAAGCATCATGGCTGCGCTGAGGATGGTAGCGATGGGGTTTGCAATGTCCTGTCCCGCGATGTCCGGTGCGGAGCCGTGGCTGGGCTCATAGAGACCGAACTTCGTATCGTTCAGGCTGGCGCTGGCCAGCATGCCGATGGAGCCCGTTACCATGCTGGCCTCATCGGAAAGGATATCACCGAACATGTTCTCGGTGAGGATCACGTCAAACTGGGAAGGATCCCGGACCAGCTGCATGGCACAGTTGTCCACCAGCATGTGCTCCAGGGTGACATCGGGGTAGTTCACCGCTACCTCTTCCACGACCTTTCTCCAGAGTCTGGAGGAATCCAGGACGTTTGCCTTGTCCACGCTGGTCACCTTCTTGCGGCGCTTCTGTGCGATGTCAAAGCCCTTGATGGCGATGCGTCTGATCTCCTCCTCGGTGTAGGTCAGGGTATCGATGGCCTTCCGCACACCGTTCTCCGTCACCGTCTTGCGCTCACCGAAATACAGGCCGCCGGTAAGCTCCCGCATGATCAGCAGGTCAAAGCCCCTGGCGCTGA
>JAILAF010000100.1 GCA_024681775.1 Lachnospiraceae bacterium | reverse complement strand
TGCATCTGTCCCTCCGGTCATGACAATTTCTGCGGACACCGCTACGACGGTCAGTTCGGGCAGCTCCCTGCAGGCTATGACCACAAATACGTCTACAGTCACTTCGGTTACAACCTGAAAGTAACGGATCTCCAGGCGGCCATCGGCACGGAGCAGCTGAAGAAGTTTCCTTCCTTCATAGAGCGGAGAAAACACAATTGGGCGAGACTCCGCAAGGCACTGGAGCCCGCGGCGGACCGCCTGATCCTGCCGGAGCCTGCGGAGGGCAGTGATCCTTCCTGGTTCGGTTTCCTGATCTCGGTGCGGCCGGAGAGCGGCATCTCCCGTGGAGATCTGATCCGCTTCATTGAGGGGCACAACATCCAGACCAGACTGCTTTTCTCCGGCAATATCTTAAAGCACCCCTGCTTCGACGAGTACCGGGATACGGACAGCTACCGGGTGGCAGGCTCTCTGGAGGTGTCGGATTTTGTGACGGACCATACCTTCTGGGTAGGGGTCTACCCCGGCATGACGGATGCCATGATCGATCACATGGCGGAGGTGATCCTGGAGGGGATCGCGCGCTGAGGCAGAATAAAACAAAAAAACCGGGCGGAGTGATCCGCTCGGTTTTCGTTTGAACGTTGTATGCAAAATCCTTTTCGGCGCATGCCGTTTTCGGGAGGCGCCCCTCGCAGGGAACCTCGGAATGCCCGTCAGCGAGCCCCGTCCGCCTCTTGCCGTGCAGCGGGAGCAGTGGGAAAATTGATCCGTTCCTCCTCGATCACCAGGGGCCTGTGCATGACCCGCTTGTTGATGCTGAGGATGTACTCTCCCAGAAATCCGGTAAAGACCAGCTGCAGTGAGCCGAAGATCAGCACGGAGAGCAGAATGGGCGCGGTGCCTGCAACGAAACGGTCCCAGTAGATCAGTTTCAGGATCAGGTACACCAGAGCGATGATCATGCTGATGCCGCCCACGATAAAGCCGGCGAAGGTGGCGATACGCAGGCCCACCTTGGTGTAGGAGGTAAAGCTCAGCATGGCCGCGTCGTACAGGGTGTAGAAATTGTTGTGGGTCTTGCCCGCTCTGCGGCGCTGCTGCTCATAGGGCAGGTCCACCCGCTCGAAGCCCAGCTCCGCAACGATCCCCCGCAGGAAAGGGGTGGGATCGTCCAGATTCCGCAGGACCTCCACAAAGCTTTTGTCATAGAGTCCGAAGCCTGTAAAATGCTCGATCTGTTCCACGTCGGACATTTTTTTGATCATGTGATAGTAGCGGGTCCGCAGGAAGCGCATGACGGGATTTTCCTTGCTGCTGGTCTTGATGCAGCTGACGATGCGGGCGCCCTTCTCCCATTCCGCCACCATCTTCGGGATCATGTCCACGGGATCCTGGAAATCGGCGCACATGCAGATAGTGCAGTCGCCGGTGGTCTGGCAGATGCCGTAGTAGGGGGAGTTGAACTGGCCGAAATTCTTCGCATTGAAGATGGCCCGGATCTTCGGATTCCCCGCGCAGAGCCCCCGCAGGAGATCTCTGGTCCTGTCCGTGGAACGGTTGTCGATAAAAACGATCTCATAGTCGTACCCGGCCAGGGATTCCTTCATCTGTGCGATGACGGCTTCGCTGATGGGGACCACGTTTTCTTCTTCGTTATAGCAGGGGATCAGGATGCTGATGGTCTTCAAGGTAGTTGCCTCCCGTTGGATGTACGGAAAATATTTGCGATGGTTAGTATATCACACTCCGTGCTCCCTTTTCCACAGAAATCAGCAGATCCGCACGTCCCGTCCGCAGTTTGCTTTCCCGAAGGGGCGTGACATTTTCCGCCGAATGGGATAAGATATTGGCAGAACTAACCTTACCGGCGGTGTAACATGAAAAAAGCGATCCGTGATTTTTTCAACAGAATCAAGGTTTATCGGGAAAGTCAGGAGACGATTCACGCCATCAACGATTTTAACATGCATTACGGTACCTTCGCTGCCGTGATGCTCTTTGTCGTGGGTGCGGTGGTGCTGCTGCGGACGGATCCCGACGCGAGCAATGCGGACAGCAGATATGGGGCGACGTATGTCCTCCTGGCAGCCTGTCTGTTTTTCTTTTATGTGGCTTACCGCTGGTTCGTCCAGAAAAAGACCCAGCCCGTCTTCCCCACCATGGCCGTGCTGTTCCTGAACAGTTCGCTCATGATCTGTGAATGGTGCGTGGCCGCTTCTCATCTGGAACTGGTGGAAAAATTCATCCTCGGCGGCACCATCCTCATCTTTGTGGTGTGCTTCCCCATCGTCAACCGGCTCTCAGCGCTGTGCTGCCTGTTGCTGGGCTATGTGGCCTTTTTGGCGGGGCTCCCGGGGGAGGATCATTCCAACCGCATGGTGCTGCTCATCGGACTCTACGTGCTGGTGCTTTTCGCCATCGGCTCCAGCCGCTATGTGAACTTCCGGACGGATGTGGCGAGGAACGCGTATTTCAAGAATCTGTCTCTCTATGATGAGCTGACGGGCCTGCGGAACCGCACCGCCTATCGCGTGGACGGCGAGCATTATCTGGGCAAGCGCATCATGGTCATGATGCTGGACATCGACGATTTCAAGCACTTCAACGACTACTTCGGCCATCAGGTGGGAGACAAGCTCCTGGTGGAATTCGCCTCCGCCCTGCGGCACTGTTTCGGCGGGCGCAACGCCTACCGTTACGGCGGTGATGAATTCTGTGTGCTCTTCCCCGTGAAGGATCAGGCGGATGTGAACAACATCCTGACGGCCTGGACCAACGAGGAGGCCAGGGCACAGCTTTCCGTGGAGAACAGCCGTATCACCAGTTCCTGCGGGTACGTGCTGGGCACCCCCCAGACCAGAGTGGACTTAAGCAACATGCTGGCCGAGGCCGACCAGATGCTGTACCAGGCGAAGAACAACGGCAAGAATTTCGTCTCCGGCAAGGAGTATGAGGGCATTCAGACCGAGGAGGGGCGTTCCATCCTGGAGCGCCGCATGGTCACGGCTGCCAGCATTGATTCCCTGACGGGACTCATGAACATGCACGCCTTCCGGGAGTACGCTTCCGAGCGGCAATCGGATCTGGAGCCCGAGGACAGAGAGCATCTGGTCTACATCGATGTGGAGAATTTCAAGGGCTTTAACCAGAAGTACGGCTATCAGAGCGGTGACGAGCTGCTGCGCTCCATCGCCATCTCCATCAAGGACACCTTCCCGAAGACCATCATTTCCCGCTTTCATGATGACCAGTTCGTGCTGATCACGGAGGCGGAGGATCTGGATGCGCGGCTGGAGCAGCTCCATGAGCATGTGCACCGCTACCAGAAGGATATCCGCATTGAGCTAAAGAGCGGTATCTGCCGGATGGACCGGGTCAGCGACATTTCCCTGCTCTTTGACCATGCGAAGGCTGCCTGCCAAAGCATCAAGGGGAAGAAAAATATCAGCATCCGCTACTACGATGATGCCCTGAGTGCCACGCTGGAGCGCCAGACCTACATCCTGGATCATTTTGAGGACGCCATGCAAAAGGGCTATCTGCAGCCCTTCTTCCAGAACCTGGTGCGGGCTGTGTCCGGCAAGGTCTTCGGTGTGGAGGTGCTGGCCCGCTGGATCGATCCGGAATACGGCTTTATCCCGCCTTCGGAGTTTGTTCCCGTGCTGGAGAGCGCTCATGTGGTGGACCGTCTGGATCTGTATATCATGCGCGAGGCCTGCAGACTCATGAAAGTGGCGGAGGAGCAGGGGGTTAGAGGGCTCCCGCTTTCCATCAATCTGTCCAAGCTGGACTTCCGCCTGCGGGATATGTATGAGTCCATCGAGGAGATCCGCAAGGAGTACGGCTTTGATCCGGGCCGGATCCATATCGAGGTGACGGAGAGCGTCATGGCCGGAGATACCAGCTTCTACATCAACAACCTGAGTCGTTTCCGTGAGAGCGGATACGAGATCTGGATGGATGATTTCGGCAGCGAGTACTCCTCCCTGAACAACCTGAAGGATTACCACTTCGATACGCTGAAGATCGACATGCAGTTCATGAGAGAGTTTTCCGCCAAGGAAAACTCCCGCATCATCCTTTCCTCCATCGTGGACATGGCCAAGCGCCTGGAGATCCGTACGGTGACGGAGGGCGTGGAGACGAGAGAGCAGTACGAATTCCTGCGGGATATCGGCTGCGACATCATCCAGGGCTACTACTTTGACAAGCCCCACGATGCGGAGACCATCAAAAAGCAGTACGATGCGGATCCCGGCATCCATGAGACCCCGGAAGAGGCTCAGAGCTTCCACGTGCTGGAAAATATCAATTTCCTCGGCGGAGATCCGCTGGATGACAAGGATTCGGAGCGCAAGAATATGGTGCCCTTCGTGTTCCTGCGCCGTGACCGGATAAACGATCCTACCAGTTCTCATATCATTTACGAGAGCCGTGCCTACATGGATAAGCTCCGCCAGCTGCGGGAGACGGGCGGCGAAGAGCAGGGCAAATCCTTCAGCGAGCTTTCGCCGGAGGAGCTGGAAGAGGCGGAGCGCCTGACCCAGGCCTGCTTTAAGGACCACCAGGTCCATACCTACAAATACGACGGCAGTAAGGGGCAGATGCAGGTGCGCCTGCGGCTTTTGGACGGTGACGGCGTCACGCGTCCTGCCATCTTCATGATCGTATATGAGTGGAATTTCCTGAATGATGAGGACTGATCTTAACGGCTTTTGCGGGAGTGCCTTCGGGCGCTCCCGCTTTTTTGTGGCGCTGCCCCGGCAATCGGCCTGTTCGATTTTCCGTTCTTTTGGTTTTCTTTCGGTTTTCTTAAGCAAAATTAAGGATTTCGGGACCCTGACGGAATGCATTTTTTTGCATTTCATGGTAAAATATAGTATCTATGCGTACTATGCCATTTTGCGCATTTAGGGGAGAAAAAATCTGCCATGAAAAAGAGAAAAACAGCGGCTATGGAAGGGTGGTCCATGAAGACCGACCTGCCGCTTGCATTGCTTTTGGGAGCCGTGATCTTTCTGACGGTCTATATCGCACTGGGCTTTGCCAAATACGGCATGACAACGCCCTATTTCTACGCCGGCGTGGACGATTTCAGCGAGTATGCCGGTGTGCTGGATGACACTTATCACGACTGGGACGAGCGCGTGGGTGCTCTGAACACGGATCATATCATCGGCAGCGCTGCCACACAGCTTTTGGGGGTGGAGCGTGTCATCACTGCTCTTTGTTATCTCCTGACCCACCATGTGGCCAAGGCAATGAACCTGCGGCTGCTGCTTTGCTTTGCCCTGACGGGCGTGTCGGCTTTTGTGGTTCTGCGGATCATTTCCCTGCGCCGCTTTTACGCGTTTGCCGGAGGCCTGCTCTACGGCCTGGCACCTTATATTTTCTATCGTCACGTGGAGCACATCTGCCTGAGCGCCGCGTATTTCGTGCCTCTGGGGATCCTGCTCTGCTGGTGGGCCTACACCTCCGACGGGTCTTACTTAA
>JAILAF010000065.1 GCA_024681775.1 Lachnospiraceae bacterium | reverse complement strand
CCTCCCGCAAAAGATTCCCCCAATATCCCGAAAGGCAAGACAAGTTAACTTGAAAATTCTCCAAAACGACTAAAGGGTGTGAACGTGTTCAAAAGTTGATGATCTTGATTGGAAAAATAAGGCCGAAACGGCCGGATGCCTTTTGGCATATTTGATTGGTAATGACCACTATAACGCCTCAAGAAAGAGAAGTAAAGAGAAATACAAATTGCCAGGAAACCCAGTAAAATAGGGGCTTGACAGGAAATCGGGGGGAAGATAATGCTAGTTATTTTTCCTAAATATTCGGAATAAAGAAAGATGAAGGGAGATGATGAATCAATACTCATCCTGTGATCCATGTAGAGTTTTCATTGAACAACTAGATATGTCTTTATGATATAATAAATTTCATCAGGAGGTGATCAAAATGGATACGAAAGCTTTTTACAAACTGTCCTACGGCGTCTTTTTCCTCGGGGTGAAATCCGGTGACAAGGTAAACGCCTGTATCACGAACACCTGCATCCAGGTAGCGTCGAATCCGACGCGTATCGCCATCAGCGTGCTGAATAACAATTACACCTGTGAACTGCTGAAGGAATCCGGGAGCTTTGCCATTTCCCTGCTGGATCAGGATGCGACCTTTGACCTCATCAAACATTTCGGTATGCAGTCCGGCCGGAACGTGGATAAAATGGCGGCTTTCCAGCTGCCTACGGACGATAACGGCAATCCTTACCTGGGCTGGGCCGCCTGCGCCGTGCTTTCCGGGAAGGTGGTCAGCAGCCAGGACCTGGGCACCCATACCCTTTTCATCGCGGAAGTGACGGATGCAAAGGTCCTGAGCGATAAGGATCCCCTGACCTATGCGGACTATCAGAACCATGTGAAGCCAAAGCCGGAAGCGCCCAAGGAAGACCGTAAGATCGTGGGCTGGAGATGCAAGATCTGCGGCTATGTTTACAAAGGTGCGGAGCTGCCGGGGGATTTCAAGTGCCCTGTCTGCGGGCATTCCGCCGATGATTTTGAACCGGTTTACGAGTAGGCATGAAGGAACGAAAGATTTTTGTGCAGGTTTTCTGAGGAAACGGGGTTGACTTTCCGCTTTTCCGGGTTTAAAATGACTTATGTTAATAAGGTAATGAGATTAAGAGTGGCTTCGCGGCCACTCTTAGTTCGTGTCAGGGGGTATTTCTATGGGAAGTGCGAAGCAGTACGAAGCAAAGACCGAAGAACTCCTGAAGCCCATCACGGACGAATGCGGTGTCCGCATTTATGATGTGGAATGGGTGAAGGAAGGCAGCGATTACTATCTGAGAGCCTACATCGACAAGGACGGCGGTGTGGACATCGACGACTGCGAGAAGGTGAGCCGCGCCTTTAACGAGGTGCTGGACCGGGAGGATTACATCGAGGAAGCTTACATCTTCGAGGTCTCCAGCCCCGGCCTGGGCAGGACCTTAAAGAAGGACAGACACCTTCAGCAGAGCATCGGCGAGGAGGTGGAGATCCGCTTCTACAAGCCGGTGGAGGATCCCTTTGGCGGCAGCGCCAAATGCAAGGAACTCATCGGGGTCCTGAAGGGCTTTACGGCAGATGCCGTCACGGTGGCAAATGAGGCCGGCGCGGAGGCACAGATCCCCCGCAGCGACATCGCCAAGATCAGCCTGACCCTTGATTTTTGACAGAGATGTCGGAAATGTTATCCCGCTGCGTTTTGCAAAAAGCCGGGCGGGGAAAAGATCCAAGAGAATTTCAAATGATATAAAAACAAAAGAACCGGGAACCAACAACCCACAAGAGAAAACGGAGGAAAACGAAAAAAATGAACACCGAACTGATGGAAGCACTGGACGCGCTGGAGCGTGAAAAAGGGATCGCAAAAGAGGTACTTTTCAAAGCGATCGAAGACTCTCTGCTCACCGCCTGCAAGAACCATTTCGGCAAGGCCGACAATGTGAAGGTGGAGATCAACAGAGAGACCGGCGATTATCTGGTATATGCAGCCAAGGAAGTGGTGAAGACTCCCGAGGAGGTCGAGGACGATATGCTCCAGATCTCCCTGGACGATGCCAAGAAGCTGGCAAAGTCCGTGAAGGTGGGAGATGTGCTGAATGTGGAGATCAAGTCCAAGGAGTTCGGACGTATCGCCACCATGAGCGCCAAGAACGTGATCCTTCAGAAGATCCGCGAGGAAGAGCGCAACGTCATCTACAACCAGTACTTTGAGAAGGAAAAGATGGTAGTCACCGGTGTGGTGCAGCGCTATATCGGCAAGAATGTCAGCATCAATCTGGGTAAGGCGGATGCCATGCTGAACGAGAGCGAGATGGTGAAGGGCGAGGAATTCCGTCCCACCGAGCGCATCAAGGTCTATGTCCTTGACGTGAAGAACACCCCCAAGGGACCTCGCATCAATGTCAGCCGCACTCATCCGGAGCTGGTGCGCAAGCTCTTCGAGTCCGAGGTCTCCGAGATTTCCGACGGCATCGTGGAGATCCGCAGCATCGCCCGCGAGGCAGGCAGCCGTACCAAGATCGCTGTCTGGAGCAACAATCCCAACGTAGACCCCGTGGGTGCCTGCGTCGGTATGAACGGTTCCCGTGTGGGCGCCATCGTTGACGAGCTGGGCGGCGAGAAGATCGACATCGTGAACTGGGACGAGAATCCCGGTACCCTGGTGCAGAATGCACTGAGCCCTGCTTCCGTCATCGCCGTATTTGCGGATCCCGATGAGAAGACCGCAAAGGTGGTGGTCCCCGACGACCAGCTGAGCCTTGCCATCGGCAAGGAGGGCCAGAACGCCCGTCTGGCTGCAAAGCTTACAGGCTACAAGATCGACATCAAGTCCGAGACCCAGGCGAAGGATTCTCCCGGATTCCGTTACGAGGACTACATGTACGACGAGGACGAGTTCTACGAGGACGAGAATTACGAAGGCGAGTATGTGGACGGCGATGAAGCCTACGACGAGACTGCCGAGGCTCCCGCTGACGGAGAATAATACATGGCAGGTGGCAGCACGGAAAAGCCAAAGCCGCAGAGACAGTGTATCGGATGCGGCGAAAGACATGACAAAAAAGACCTGATCCGCATTGTACTGACCCCGGAAGGAAAGCTCATTGCGGACGCCACCGGCAGAGCACAGGGGCGGGGCGCCTACATCTGTCCCAGGCCCGAATGCCTGCAGCTGGCGCTGAAAAAAAAGGGACTGAACCGTTCCTTCAAGAGGCAGTTTTCCCAAGAGGAAACGGCGGCAGTGACGGAGAATTTTTCCCGGATCTGTGCATCCCGGGAAGGAGGCGGACATGACGGAACATGAACACATCCTTTCCATGCTGGGGCTGGCTGCCAGAGGCAGGAATCTCACCAGCGGCGAGGATCAGGTACTGGAAGCTGTCCGGAACGGCAAGGGCAACCTGGTGATCGTGGCAGGGGATGCCTCCGAGAATACGCAGAAGAAATTCCGCGACAAATGCACGTACTACGATGTACCATATCGTCTGTTCTCCGCAAAGGAGGAACTGGGACATGCCATCGGCAGGCAATCGCGTACCAATGTGTGTGTCCTGGATGCGGGACTGGCGAAGAAGATTTTAGGTTTGATTGATAAAGAGGAGTAACATGGCAAAAATTGTGATCAAAGATCTTGCAACAGAACTGGGCATGTCCAACAAGGAGGTGTTGGCCATCGCTGCGGAGAAAGGGATTGAGGCCAAGGCTTACAACAGCTCGGTAGAGCCTGCGGATGCGGACAGGATCCGTGCTGCCGCAGGCAAGGGCGGCGCCAAGGCACCCGCTCCCGCAAAGGAGAGCCCTGCACCGGAAAAGAAGGCGGTTCCCAAGGCAGAGGAAAAAGCGGCAAAGCCCGCAGAGCAGGCACCGAAGGCGGAAGCGCCCAAGGCACCCGCTGCAGAGGCACCGAAGGCAGCGCCTCAGGGAAAGCCCGCGCAGCCTCAGAAAGGGGATGCGCCCGCCGGTAAGGGCGGCAGACCCCAGGGGGAGAATGCGCCCAGAAAAAAGAACATCAGCATGGTGTTCAATCCGCAGTATTCCCGCATGAACGGCGGCCAGGGCGGCAGAGATAACCGCGGCGGCCAGGGCGGCGGATACCAGAGAAACAACAATAACGGCGGCGGTTACAACGGTTCCCGTCAGGGTTCCGGCCAGCCGACTTATGCCAGAACTCCCATCAAGCCTCTGACACCTCCTTCCGCGACGCCCAGCGTGAACATGGTGCCCGAGCATCATAATCAGCCCAAGAAACCTGCGCCCGAGGTCAAGGCGACTCCCTCCGTCACCGAACCTGTAAATACCGCTCCCGCAGCAGCTCCTCATCACCAGGAGAGACCGACGCAGGCACCCCGCCAGAATGCAGGCGGCTCCGCCGATGTGAATCGCGGCGGCGCCCGTGATACGGGAAGAGACCAGCGTCAGTTCCAGGGCAGACCCCAGGGACAGCAGCAATCCGGAGGAAGGAGCGCAGGCGGCTATGGCAACAGGAACGGACAGGGACAGCAAGGTGCAAACGGTCAGAGACCTTATCGCCAGGGGCAGGAAAGCTTCCAGGGCGGTCAGAGGGGCTCTTACGGCAATGCAGCTCCTGGCCGTGGCTATAATAATTCTGGTCGAGGTCAGAGACCAGGTGGGGGACAGGGAGGTTCCTTTGGTGGAGGACGCCCGCAGCCGGGTAAAGGCTTTGGCGGCGCGCCTGCGGCCGGCGACAAAGGCAGAAACGACCGCCGCGGAAAAGGAAAAGACAACAAGAAGGATGTAGCATATAGCGAGGAGATCGAGAGTAAGCAGAATCGTCCCGGACGCTTCATCAAGCCTGTGAAGAAGGTGGAGGAAGCACCCGAGGAGGTGATCAAGGTGATCACCCTGCCGGATACCATCACCATCAAGGATCTGGCAGACAAGATGAAGCAGCGTCCCGCGGACATCATCAAGAAGCTCTTCCTGGCAGGTAAGATCGTTACCCTGAACCAGGAGATTTCCTACGAGGATGCCGAGAACATCGCAATGGAGTATGAGATCCTCTGCGAGCACGAGGTGAAGGTCAATGTCATCGAAGAGCTCCTGAAGGAGGAGGACGAAGCAGAGAGCGAGATGGTCTCCAGACCTCCCGTTGTCTGTGTCATGGGTCACGTCGATCACGGTAAGACATCCCTGCTGGATGCCATCCGGAACACCAATGTGACCGACCGCGAGGCCGGCGGTATCACCCAGGCCATCGGTGCATATACCGTCAACATCAAGGGCAGATCCATCACCTTCCTGGATACCCCCGGACACGAGGCATTTACCGCCATGCGTATGCGCGGTGCCAACGCTACGGATATTGCGATCCTGGTGGTGGCAGCCGACGACGGTGTCATGCCCCAGACCGTCGAGGCCATCAACCATGCTAAGGCGGCAGGCGTCGAGATCATCGTCGCCGTGAACAAGATCGATAAGCCCTCCGCAAACGTGGATCGCGTGAAGCAGGAGCTCTCCGAGTACCAGCTGATCCCCGAGGACTGGGGCGGCAGCACGGTCTTTGCCAATGTCTCCGCCAAGACCGGAGAGGGCATTGACTCTCTGCTTGAGATGATCCTGCTCACCAGCGATGTGCTGGAGCTGAAGGCCAATCCCAACCGCCGTGCGAGAGGTCTCGTCATCGAGGCAGAGCTGGACAAGGGCCGTGGCCCCGTGGCTACCGTTCTGGTGCAGAAGGGTACCCTGAAGGTGGGCGATTTCATCTCCGCCGGCGCGTCCCACGGTAAGGTCCGTGCCATGATCGACGACAAGGGCAGAAGAGTGAAGGAAGCCCTTCCCTCCGTGCCTGTGGAGATCCTCGGTCTGTCCGATGTACCCGAGGCAGGCGAGGTCTTTATCGCACATGAAAATGACAAGACTGCCAGATCCTTTGCCGAGACCTATATGGCAGAGAACAAGCAGAAGAAGATCGAAGAGACCCAGGGCCGCATGAGCCTGGAGGATCTGTTCACCAAGATCCAGGAGGGCAACCTGAAGGAGCTGAACGTCATCGTCAAGGCGGATGTTCAGGGTTCCGTGGAAGCCGTGAAGGAGAGCCTGACCAAGCTGTCCAACGAGGAAGTGGTGGTACGCTGCATCCATGGCGGTGTCGGTGCCATCAACGAGAGCGATGTGAACCTGGCAAGCGCTTCCGATGCCATCATCATCGGATTCAACGTTCGCCCCGATGCCACCGCCAAGGACAAGGCTGAGCAGGAAAATGTGGACGTTCGTCTCTACAATGTCATCTATCAGGCCATCGAGGATATCGAGAAGGCCATGAAGGGTATGCTGGATCCCGTCTTCGAGGAGAAGGTCATCGGCCATGCCGAGGTGCGCCAGATCTTCAAGGCATCCGCCATCGGAAACATCGCCGGCTCCTATGTGCTGGACGGCGAGATCCGCAGAGGCTGCAAGGTCCGCATCACCCGTCAGGGCGCAGAGGAGCCTGTCTGGGAAGGCGAGCTGGCATCCCTGAAGCGCTTCAAGGATGACGTGAAGGAAGTAAAGGCCGGCTTTGAGTGCGGTCTCGTGTTTGAAGGGTTCGACAAGATGCAGGAGGCAGACGTGGTCGAGGCTTACATCATGGTCGAGGTTCCCAGGTAGGACAGAACAGACAGGTAAGAAGTAAGAAATGAGAAAAAACAGTATTAAAAACACAAGGATCAACGGGGAGGTGCAGAAGGTCTTAAGCGAGATCATCCGGAATGAGATCAAAGACCCTCGCATCAGCCCCTGGACCAGTGTGGTTGCCGTGGAGGTGGCTCCCGATCTGAAGACCTGTAAGGCATGGATCTCCGTGCTGGGGTCGGAGGAGGACCGCGTCCATACGGAGCAGGGATTAAAGAGCGCAGCTTCCTACATTCGCAGGGAACTGGCCCACACCCTGAATATGCGTTCCACGCCGGAGATCACCTTTCTGATGGACCAGTCCATCGAATACGGCGTCAATATGTCTCATCGGATCGATGAGGTGATCGCGGAAGATGAGAGCCACCATGTGTCGGAGGAAACAGATGATTGATTTGATCAAGGAATGCGAGGGTGCCCGGACCATCGGGATCAGCGGCCATGTTCGCCCTGACGGCGACTGCGTCGGCTCCTGCCTTGCACTTCGGAAATATCTGCTGAACGCTTTCCCCGATGTACAGGTGACGGTCAATCTGCAGACGCCCCCCAGGATCTTTCACAACCTGGTGGGATACGAAGAGGTGCGGACGGATTTCCCGGAAAGCCCTCGCTATGATGTCTATTTTGCATTGGATTGCAACAGGGAACGGTTGGGCCCTGCAGGCGAGTATTTTGACAGTGCTGTCAAAACCATCAACATCGATCACCATGTCAGCAACAGCGGTGTGGGGCAGATCAATGTGGTGGAGCCGGAGATCAGCTCTACCGGAGAGCTTCTCTATACGCTCTTCGAGAAACAGTATATGGATGCCCAGGTGGCGGAGGCGCTGTATGTGGCCATGATCCACGATACGGGCGTGTTCCAGTATTCCTGCACTTCCCCGCAGACCATGCGGATCGCGGCGGACCTGATGGAGTACGGGCTGAACTTCCCCGTGATCATCCAGGAGACCTTCTATGAGAAGACCTATCTCCAGGCTCAGATCATGGGACGCTGCCTCATGGAAAGTGTCCGCTTTATGGACGGACGCTGCATCGTCAGCGCGGTGGATCGCAAGACTGCGGACTTTTACGGTGTCCTGCCGAAGGATTACGAGGGCATCGTCAACCAGCTTATCAACATCAAAGGGGTGGATTGTGCCCTGTTCATGTATGAGACGGATACCCTGGAATTCAAGGTGAGCCTCCGCTCTTCCGAAGCGGTGGATGTATCCAAGGTCGCGGAGCATTTCGGCGGCGGCGGACATGTGCGCGCAGCAGGCTGCACCATGAAGGGTACCTTCCACGACTGCGTCAATAATCTCTCCAAATACATTGCGGAGCAGATATCATAAGTGCCGATTTTGTGCATAGGAAGATCCCGCGTTCTTGGTTCGCGGGATTTTCTGGTGAACGAAGGGTATCTTTTTACCGGAACAGCTCCCGCAAAAGCAGCAGGCTGCCGGGTGCATGAAGGAGAGGGCTGTATGCAGGCTTCCGGGCAGTATCACGGGATCATCAATGTCTATAAGGAGCAGGGATTTACTTCCTTCGATGCGGTTGCGGCTCTGCGGGGCATTCTGCATCAGAAAAAGATCGGCCACACGGGAACCCTGGATCCCATGGCCACCGGCGTCCTGCCCGTGTGCCTGGGCAAGGGCACGGGTGTGGTGGAGCTCCTGACGGACTGGGACAAGGAATATGTAGGGGAGCTCCTGCCGGGGCTGACCACCGATACCCTGGATGTGACGGGAGAGCGCACGGGGGGAGACCCGGGAATGGCGTCGAGCCTGCCACCGGAGCGGATCCGGGAGGCTGTCCTTTCCTTTCTGGGAGGCTATGACCAGATCCCGCCCATGTACTCCGCACTGAAGGTGGACGGTCAGCGCCTCTACGACCTGGCCCGGAAGGGGCAGGAGGTGGAGCGCAAGCCGCGAAAGGTAGTGATCCGGGAGCTGGAGATCCTGTCGGAGGGTACGGAAGTACTCCCCGGGGATGGCGGTGAATCCTTCACGGTTCCCACATTGCGGTTCCGGGTGCTCTGTTCCAAGGGAACCTACATCCGGAGCCTCTGCGACGACATCGGGAAAAAGCTCGGCTGCGGGGGCTGCATGAAGTCCCTGGAGCGGACGGCGGTGGGGCCCTTTACCCTGGAGAACGCAAAGCGCCTGAAGGAGATCGAAGCGCTGAGGGATGCGGCGCTCGCACGTGGAGAGATCCGGCACAGGGACAACCGGGGAAATGACTGCCCCCCGGGGGAGGCGCTGGGGATCCTGCCCATCGACCTGCTGTTCCGGGATCTTCCGGAAGCAAAGGCGCTTCCCGCGGGCGAAAAGCTCCTGCAAAACGGAAATGTCGTGAAGGCATCCCTGCTGCGGGACTGTCCGAAGGAGGAGCGGCTCCGGATCTATCTGGAAGATGACACTTTTGTCGGAATCTTCCGGCGAAGCGGAGAACTGTACAAGCCGGAGAAGATTTTTTTGATCTGAGGCATATTGCCTGCAGCGTGCCCTGGTCAGCAGTCGCAAGATCAGCTTTACGTAAGAGAATGGAAAGAATGAGATACAACGCATTTATCAGTTACAGACATTCGGAACTGGATATGTTCGTGGCAAAGCAGGTGCACCGCAGACTGGAGACTTTCCGGGTCCCCCGCAAGGTGCAGAAGGCCACCGGCATCAAGAATATCAAGCGGGTGTTCCGGGACCAGGAGGAGCTTCCCATCGGAAGCGATCTGGGAGACAACATCAGTTCCGCGCTGGAGCAGTCGGAATTCCTGCTGGTGATCTGTTCTCCCAGGACCCCTCAGTCCTACTGGGTGCAGACGGAGATCAAGACCTTCATCGGCATGCACGGAAGAGAAAACGTGCTGGCCATCCTCATCGAAGGTGAACCCAATGAATCCTTCCCGCCGGACCTTTTGACGGATGAAAACGGCAATCCCGTGGAGCCTCTGGCAGCGGATGTCCGGGGTAAGGACACCCGTGAAGTGAAAAAGAAGCTCCGGACGGAGATCATGCGTCTGGCAGCGCCCCTGCTGCATTGCAGTTATGACGATCTGCGGCAGCGCCACAGAGAGCGTCAGATGCGCAGGGCCTTTGCCTTCATGACGGCGGGTCTGGTGCTGGCTTCCGGTATCGCAGCGGGTGCCATCTACACGGCAAAGACGGTGCACGATGCGGCCGTGAAGGTGGAGGCGGCCTACGAGGAGACCCAGCGGGCCTATGAAGCGGAGCAGGAGAGCTATCGCCAGCAGCAGATCGCTTACCGCGGACAGCTCATCAGCCAGTCCAAGGTCCTGGCGCAGACGGCAGAGAATCTGCTGAAGGCCGGTGACCGTATGCGCGGCATTGCCGTTGCCCTGGCTGCACTTCCCTCCGAGGAAAATGACAGGCCCTACGAGCCCAGGGCGGAGATGGCCCTGAACGAGGTGCTCTACGCCTACAATTCCGGAGCCGAGCTGGAGCCGGACCGCATTGTTTCCATGCCCCTTCCGGTGCAGGATTTTAAGTACAATCCCAACGGGGACAAGATCGTGGTGAGCGACAATTCCGGTGAGGTGGCTGTTTTTACGACGATTGACGGGCAGAAGCTCTTCAGCGTACCCGCACCGCTGGATGACAGATATGACCCGGTCGATCTGCGGGATATGCTCATGACAAAGGATGACATCACTGTCATAGCGTATGAGCACAGCGTCTCCGCATATGATCCGGAAGGACAGCTCCTCTGGACCTTCCCTTACACGGAGCTGACAGAGGCAATCCACTATTCCGAAGCGCAGGATCTCATTGCCATCGTGGCCCAGCGCACCGTCGATCTGGTGACGCCGGACGGGCACATCGCACATTCCTACAAGGTTCCGGAAGAGGAACCCAGAGGACTCATTGACTCCGGCTCTTTTTCTCCGGACGGAAGTGTCTTTGCCTGCGGTTTTTTCAAGAGTTCCTTCTCCCTGTTTTCCGATGTGGAGGACACGGACGAGATGGGACATGTGGCTGTGGTGGATACTGCGAGCGGCGAGGGGCGGATCTGCCGCGTATCCGGCGGGTATCTCGCCGAGATGGCTTTCGTTGATAACGAAAGGCTTGCTGTGGCCGTTGCCGAGGAGGAGGGAAGCGGCCTGCTCAACGGGTATGGCACTGTCGACTGTGTGAACATCACCTCCGGACACACCCTCTGGAGCTCCCCCTATCAGTTTAATGCCAATTCCATGATGAGCAGCTCCCTGGAGATCTTCTGCAGAGAGATCGAGGACGAGAGCGGCGCAAAGGGAAATAAAGTCGATATCACCGTGGGAACGGATTTCTATGATTATGACGCGGCTGACGGAAAGCTCTGCTTTACCTTTGAGTGCAGCTCTCCCATCGTCAGCCACAACGCGGCCCCCGGGAACAGCATCCTGGCCATGTTCGAGCGGGACGGCACCATCGATTACCTGGATGCGGAAGCAGGCCGTACCTACCCGGACAATCGCGACAACACGGATCTGACCTCCATGAAGGTGATCGCCCGCAAGGGGTGTGTGGCGATCCAGGGGTACAAATCCCCCGACATTGTACTGCTCCGCTATATGGAAGGCGAGGGCAAGACGGAGATCGGGTATTACGAAGACTATCTCTCCAATGTGGAATTCAGCGAGGACGGAACCTTGATCCTGCTGGATTACGGTCGGAACTTCGAGATCCTGGACGCACAGACCTACAAGACGGTTTACAGCGGCGGGGACGGCGAGGAACATGTGAACTTCGTCCGTCTGACCCCCGATGATCAGATCCTTTTCTTCCACGGAAGCTTCCTGGAGAGGATCGATCCCGCCACCGGAGAAAGCACGCAGCTGGATGCGGAGGAATATGAGTTTGCTCAGACCATCTATTATCCGGAGGCAGAGCGGCTGGTGTGCTTCGGCAGCAGGGAGACGGCGGTCATCGACACGAAGGAGATGACCTTTGTCTATGAACAGATCCCGGACCTTTACGAAGAGTACTATACGCATACCATGGCGGGTCTGGGGGGCAAGGACAGTGAGATCCTCTGCCTGATGCGCAGCAACAATACCCTGCACATCCTGAACCTGAAGGACGACTCCGAGCTGGTAGTGGACCGGGAAGAACTGAAGACCATGGCTGGATACTCCCACCCGGAGGGCATGACCGTGAGCCGTGACGGCAGCAAGGTCGCGTTCTTCTGCCTGGACGGATATGCGAGAGTGCTGGATACTTCCGACGGAAAGGAGCTGGCCGCCATCCCCTTCACCGTGCGCAGAGAGATGTTTATGATGTTCTCTCCGGACGGGAGCAAGCTGATGCTCCAGGGCGATGACTACTATTTCCGGGTATTTGACCTGGAGACCGGGAAGCTGGTCTACCTGTCGGATTCCCAGTTCTATATTGTGGAACAGGCAAAGTTCGAGGAAGAGTCCGGGATCATTGTCCTGCGCTCCTCCGCTTACCTGTATGTGCTCGATGCGGATTCCTTCGGATGTATCCTGGCGGTTCCCTACGGCGAGGATATGAGCTTGGAGGCGAAGCAGGTCCTGACGGTGTCCAGGCACACCCTCTACTCCTTCCCTTATCGCACCCTGGAGGAGCAGATCGCACTGGCCCATGAGACCCTGGGAGACTACGAGCTTTCGGAGGAGAGCAGGATACAGCTAAACGTGGATTAACAGGGGATCAAGCTCACAGTGCGATCCTGCTTGCAGGAAGAGCACTGTGAATTTGA
>JAILAF010000060.1 GCA_024681775.1 Lachnospiraceae bacterium | reverse complement strand
GGTGATCTGTGTGGCGGACGACCCCGGGATGCACTCTTCCCAGAACGAGCAGGATTCCAGACACTATGCGCAGGCTTCAAAGGTGCCCATGCTGGAGCCTTCCGATTCCGCGGAGGCGCTGCTTTTTGCCAAAAAAGCCTTTGAGATCTCCGAGGAGTTTAATACCCCCGTGTTCCTGAAGCTCTGCACCAGAGTGTCCCACTCCCAGAGCGTGGTGGAGCCGGGAGAGCGGGTGGAGCCGGCGCAGGTCCCCTATCAAAAAGACCCTGCCAAGGTCATGATGACGAAAAACTCCCGGGATGCCCACGTCCGCGTGGAGCAGAGGACGAAAGACCTCATTGCCTGGGCGGAAAAGAGCGATCTCAACCGCGTGGAGATGGGTGATACCACCCTGGGCATCATCACCTCCTCCACCTCTTATCAATATGCCAGAGAAGTCTTCGGCGAGCAGGCCAGCATCCTGAAGCTGGGCATGATCTGGCCCATGCCGGAGCAGCTGATCCGGGATTTTGCTTCGGAGGTGGACCGTCTCATCGTGCTGGAAGAGCTGGATCCTTTCATCGAGACCCACTGCAGAGCATTGGGGTTACAGGTGGAGGGCAAGGACCGCTTCCCCATCTGCGGAGAGTTATCGCCGAATCTGATCCGGCGCTGCATGGGAATGGAGGAGCCCGCCAGCATCTCCCTCCCCGACGAGATTCCCGGCAGACCTCCCGTCATGTGCGCAGGCTGCCCGCACAGGGGCATTTTCCATCTGTTGAAGAAGTTAAAATGCATGGTCTACGGTGACATCGGCTGCTATACTCTGGGAGCTGTGGCGCCGTTAAATGCCATGGACCTGAATGTTTGTATGGGTGCTTCCTGCTCCGGTCTCCACGGCTTCAACAAGGCCATGGGCCCCGAGGGAGAGCGTCACAGTGTGGGCGTCATCGGCGATTCCACCTTCATTCACTCCGGTATCACCGGCATCACGGACATCGCCTATAACATGACGGATTCCACCGTGATCATCCTGGACAATTCCATCACGGGTATGACGGGACATCAGCAAAATCCCACCACCGGGAAAAATCTCCGCGGAGAGCCTGCCGGAAAAGTGGACCTGGAGGCCCTCTGCCGTGCGCTGGGTTTTGATCACGTGGTTGTGACGGATCCCTATGATCTGAAGACCACGGAGCAGGTGATCCGGGAGGAACTGGCCTTTGAAGGCCCCTCTATCATCATCAGCCGCAGGCCCTGTGTCATGATCAAAGGTGTGGAGCATAAGCCTCCCATCAGTGTAAATCATGACAAGTGTGTCGGTTGTAAGGCCTGCATGCAGATCGGCTGTCCTGCCATCTCCGTGGTGGACGGCAAGGTACAGATTGACCGGACCCTGTGCATCGGATGTAAGGTATGCACGCAGCTCTGTCATTTCGGCGCATTGGAGGGAACCTGCTGATGGAAACGAAAAATATCATGATCGTCGGCGTCGGCGGCCAGGGAACCTTGCTGGCCAGCAAGCTCCTGGGCGCCGTTTTACTGGAACAGGGATATGACGTGAAGGTATCCGAGGTCCACGGTATGAGCCAGCGGGGCGGCAGTGTGGTGACCTATGTCCGCTTCGGTGATCTGGTCCGTTCTCCCATCATCGACAGAGGGGAGGCGGATATCATCCTGTCCTTCGAATTGCTGGAGGCTGCCAGATGGCTGGAATATCTGAAGACAGGCGGCCGCATCATCGTCAATACCCAGCGCATGGAGCCCATGCCCGTCATCGCAGGGGATGCAGTTTATCCTGAGGATCTGGTCACGAAAATGGAAGGGGCCGGAGCCCTGGTGGACGCAGATGATTTTCTGCGAATGGCAGAGGAAGCGGGCAGTGCCAAGGCCGTGAACATCGCACTCATGGGGAGACTCTCTCTGTATTTCCCGGAGATCCCTGAGGCGGTATGGCAATCGGCCCTGGAGAAAAATGTGCCCCCGAAATTCCTGGAGCTGAACCGGAAGGCTTTTGCTCTGGGCAGGAATCGATAAACAGACGGATACGAGATGCGGCTGCGGCAATCCTGCGAAGGAGCTGCGCCGCATTTTTCGGCACGGGGACGGCAGGAAAATGCCTGCCCGATAACGAAAGGAAGCTGGAGAGATATGCTGAGAGAAGGCGCTCTGGAGGAGATCTCCGACGGAAAACTGTATACGCCCCGGGATATGGTCCGCGCGGATACCGCAGGCTGTAAAGGGTGCTCCAGATGCTGCGAGGTCATGGTGGACTCCATCGTGCTGACGCCTCTGGATGTGCATCACCTCTCGGAAGCCACGGGAAAAACGCTAACGGAACTGGTGGAGGATGGTAAACTGGAGCTGACCATCCGGGACGGGATGCTGATCCCCGTGCTCCACGGAGCGCCGAAAAGGGATGTCGCGGGGAACCCGATCCGCAACGCCTATGGAGAGGAGCTGCGTCCCTGCCCTTTCCTGAACGAATCCGGTCAGTGCTCCGTCTATAAGAAGCGCCCGGATCTGTGCAGGCTCTTTCCTTTGGGGCGGATCTATACGGAAGACGGTTTTTCCTACTTTCTGCAGGACGGAGAATGCGATCATCCCCGCAGTAAGGTAAAGGTGAAAAAATGGATCGCGGACGCTGCCATTGATGATGAGCGCTATGCGGAGTTCCTTTTGCACTGGCACGAGATTGCCGTGGCCATGCGGGGACAGACGCCCAATGAAACCGTCATCCGCAGAGTCTTTTCCCTCTTTTATGCGCCCTATGAATCGGGGGATTTTTACGCGGAGTTTGAGGTGCGGAGAGAAGCTCTCCTGCATGCATGACAGCGTGCGCAGTGCCCCGGAGGAGGCCCTGCCGAGAAAGATTCTCACGAAGCCGCAAAATAACAAAAATCGGGCAAAATATCCGTGATCCGTTTCCGTCCCGCCCTCGTGCGGGGCGGGAATTTTTTTATAAAAAATTTCGCGTTTCCGCGGCGGGAAGTGCCTCGCCGATTTGTATTCACAGGGCTGATTTGCTATAATCTTTCATGGTGGGTTTCTTCGGGAACCCCCCGTTCTCCAGGCAAAAACAAGGGCGGCAAAGGCTCGCCCCTGCAATCTGACCACCGGAAAATAGGAGGGAAGGCTCATGTATTTTGACAATAAGATCTGGATCGGAAACAGTGGTGACGAGAAGGTATACATCTACCCTTCCATGGCAAACCGCCACGGCCTCATTGCAGGTGCTACCGGCACCGGCAAGACCATCACCTTAAAGGTGCTGGCAGAGTCCTTCAGCGATGCGGGGGTTCCCGTATTTTTCGCGGATGTGAAGGGGGATCTGGCAGGCATGTGTGCTCCCGGCGTTGACTCCGCGGACATGCAGGAGCGGATCCGCAGGTTCGGTCTGGATCAGGCGGGCTTCCGTTTCACCTCCTATCCCACAACCTTCTGGGATCTGTATGCGAAGGGCGGCATGCCGCTGCGCACCACCATCTCCGAGATGGGGCCCCTGCTGCTGGCCCGGATCCTGGATCTGAACGATACCCAGACGGACCTTCTGGCAGTGGTCTTTAAGATCGCGGATGACAATAACCTCCTGCTGATCGATACCAAGGATCTGAAGGCGATGCTGAACTATGTGGCGGACAATGCGAAGGAATACGCTTCCGAGTACGGCAACATCGCCAGAGCCAGTGTCAATGCCATTATCCGCGCCATCGTGGCGCTGGAGACCGAGGGCGCCGATCAGTTCTTCGGCGAGCCCGCGCTGTCTATCAGCGACTGGTTCACCATGAACGGCACCGACAAGGGGTCCATCCAGGTGCTGGACTGCCGCGAGCTGATCCACAAGCCCAATATGTACGCCACCTTCCTGCTCTGGCTCATGTGCGAGCTCATGGAGAGCCTGCCCGAGGTGGGAGACGGTGCGAAGCCCCGGATGGTCTTTTTCTTCGATGAGGCACACCTCCTTTTCTCCGGCACTTCCAAGACACTGCTTGCGAAGATCGAGCAGGTGGTGAAGCTGATCCGTTCCAAGGGCGTGGGAATCTACTTTGTCACCCAGTCCCCCAAGGATGTGCCCGATGGCGTCCTGGCCCAGCTGGGGAACAAGATCCAGCATGCCCTCCACGCTTACACGCCTGCAGAGCAGAAGGCAGTGCGGGCAGCGGCAGATTCCTTCCGGGAGAATCCGGAATTCAAGACCTACGATGCCATCACCGAGCTGGCAGTGGGCGAGGCACTGGTATCCGTACTGGATGAAAGCGGTGTTCCCACCATCGTGCAGCGGGTGAAGATCCTGCCGCCCCAGAGTAAGATGGGCACCATCGACGATTCCCTGCGTGACAGCCAGATCCGCAGCAATCTGCTGTATTCCAGATACAATGATTACTATGACCGGGAGTCCGCTTACGAGTTCCTGACGAGACAGGGACTGGAGGCGGAATCTGCAACTGCGCAAGCAGTTTCGGAACCTGCAGCGGCCCAAGCTGCGAATGCCCCCGCAGCACCTGCACCCCAGGCCCCCGCAGCATCTTCCGCATCCGCATCGGGCCTCACCGGGCTCAGCGCCCAGGCGGCAGCCAAAAAGAAGAAGCCCGACCGGGATTCCATGGAGTACAAGGTGAACGCCGCAGCCAAGTCCGTGGCCAAGACCACGGCGGGTACCGTGGGCCGCGAGGTGGGCAAGTCCCTGGGGGCCGTGGGCGGCAAGTTCGGCAAGACCCTGGGCGGAAATGTAGGAGCCAGCCTGGGCCGCAACATCATGGGACTTTTCTTTAAAAACTGATCTTAGGAGCATTTATGGGATTCAAAAGAGTATTACAGGAAGTAAAAGAGTATAAGCTCGCGTCGGTGGTGACGCCCCTTTCCATGATCCTGGAAGTGGCGATGGAAATGGTGGTGCCTTACCTGATGGCATCCATCATCGATGACGGGATCTATGCGGGCAGTATGCCGCATATCCTGAAGGTGGGACTCTGGATGGTACTGGCAGCCCTCGTCGGACTGCTGGGCGGCCTTCTGGGCAGCTTTTTCGGCGCCCGTGCCTCTGCCGGCCTTGCGAAGAATCTGCGCAAGAGCATGTATGAGAACATCCAGACCTTCTCCTTTGCCAACATCGACCGTTTCAGCACGGCGGGCCTGGTGACCAGGCTCACCACGGATGTGACCAACGTTCAGAACGCGTATCAGATGATGCTCCGCATGGCGTTTCGTGCCCCTTCCAGCATGATCGTGGCGCTGTGCATGGCATTTTACATCAATGCCAGGATCGCCAGCATCTATCTCATCGCCCTTGCCTTTCTGGTGGTGATGATGTTTATCCTTTTGCCGAAGACCAGCAGGCTTTTTTCGGAAGCCTTTCCGAAGTATGACGCCTTGAACGCCTCCGTCCAGGAGAATGTCTCCGCCATCCGTGTGGTGAAGGCCTTCGTCCGGGAGGAGGAGCAGACCGAAAGGTTTAAGACTGCCAGCCGGAACCTCTACAAGATCTTCGTCAAAGCGGAGAACATCATGGTCGTCAGCATGCCACTGATGTCCGCCACGGTCTATACCACCATCCTGGCCATCAGCTGGATCGGTGCAAAGCTCATCGTGGATTCCGGCAACACGGCACTGACCACCGGCGAACTCATGAGCCTGCTCACCTATTGTATGAACATCCTCATGAGCCTGATGATGCTGGCTATGGTCTTTATCATGATCACCATGAGTAATGCCAGCGCCAAGCGTATCGCAGAGGTGCTGAACGAGAAGAGCGACCTGACGAACCCGGAGAACCCCGTGACTGAGGTGCGGGACGGCTCCGTTTCCTTCCGGAACGTGTCCTTTGCTTACAATTACAAAGAAGGCGGGAAGCCTGTGCTGCGGGACATCAACCTGGAGATCGCATCCGGCGAGACCATCGGGATCATGGGCGCCACCGGTTCCTCCAAGACCAGCCTGGTGAATCTCATCAGCCGTCTCTATGATGTGACGGAGGGAGAGGTCCTGGTGGGAGGCCGCAATGTGAAGGAATATGACCTGGAGACCCTCCGCAGCAATGTGTCCGTGGTGCTCCAGAAAAATGAGCTTTTTTCCGGCACGGTCCTGGAGAACCTGCGCTGGGGCAAGGCGGACGCCACGGTGGAGGAGTGCCGCAGGGCGTGCAAAATGGCCTGCGCCGACGAATTCATCGACAGACTCCCCGAAGGGTACGAGACCCGGGTTGAGCAGGGCGGCAGCAATTTTTCCGGCGGACAGAAGCAGCGTCTGTGCATCGCCAGAGCCCTGTTAAAGTCTCCGAAGGTCCTCATCCTGGACGATTCCACCAGCGCCGTGGACACCGCCACGGATGCCCGGATCCGCAAGGCATTCCGGGAAGAGATCCCCGGGGTGACGAAGCTCATCATCGCCCAGCGCATCTCCAGTATCCAGGACGCAGACCGGATCCTGGTACTGGATGAAGGCAGGATCGCAGGCTTTGACACCCACGAGAATCTGTTGAAAGACAATGAGATCTACCGCGAAGTATACGAGTCCCAGATCGGCGGATCCGGAGACTTTGACGAGGTAGGTTAAGGAGGATTGAGAAATGGCCAGAGGCGCACTGGGAAGACCCAGACCGAAGGTAAATAACCCCGGACTTTTGTTCCGGCGGATCATGGGTTTTGTTTTTCGAAATTATAAGATCCACTGTTTTGTGGTGGTGATCTGTATCGTGGCATCGGTGCTCTGCAATCTGCAGGGAACGCTCTTTATGCGCAATCTCATCGATGATCACATCGCTCCGCTCCTTCTTGTGAAGGAAAGCGGCGGGGTGGTAAGCTATGATGCGCTTTTGCAAAGCATCCTGCGGGTGGCGTTCTTTTATGCCCTGGGGATCGCAGCTTCCCTGACCCAGCAGAAGCTGATGGTGAATGTGACCCAGGGGACCATGCGGGATCTGCGAAATGAGCTGTTTGAACATATGGAGCAGCTCCCCATCAAGTATTTTGACACCCACGCCCACGGGGACATCATGTCCATCTACACCAACGATATCGACACCATGCGGCAGATGATCTCGCAGAGCCTGCCCCAGATGATTAATTCGGGCATCACCATCGTCTCCGTTCTGACGTCCATGATCGTCCTGAGCCCCATCATGACGCTGGTGACGCTGGCCATGGTGGCCGTGATGCTGGTTGCCACAAAATATGTGGCAGGCAACAGCAGCAGGTTCTTTATCGACCAGCAGCGCCGCTTGGGCGGGCTGAACGGCTACATCGAGGAAATGGTGGGCGGCCAGAAGGTGGTGAAGGTCTTCTGCCATGAAGAGGAGAGCGTGGAGCATTTCACGGAGCTCAATGACGCGCTGGAGGCCAGCGCTTACAAGGCGAACGCCTATGCCACTGCCCTGTGGCCCATCAACGGACAGCTGGGGAATCTGAGCTATGTGGTCTGCGCCATCGTGGGCGGTGCCCTGGCGCTAGGTGGTATCGGCGGCTTTACGGTGGGCGCCCTGGCGGCCTATCTGACCCTGAACCGGAGCTTTAACATGCCCATCAACCAGGTGGCACAGCAGTTCAACTCCATTATCATGGCCATGGCAGGTGCGGAGCGCATCTTTGCTCTGATGGACGAGGAGCCCGAAGCGGACAACGGCTATGTCTTACTGGTGAACGCCCGGGAGGAGAACGGACAGCTCACGGAGAGCACGGAACGCACCGGCAAGTGGGCCTGGAAGCATACCCATCAGGCGGACGGCAGCGTGGATTACAAGCCCCTGCAGGGGGATGTGGTATTTGACGGCGTTGACTTCGGTTACACCGATGACAAGATGGCGCTCCACGATGTGAAGCTTCATGCCCTGCCCGGTCAGAAGATCGCCTTTGTGGGATCCACCGGCGCCGGCAAGACCACCATCACCAACCTGATCAATCGTTTCTACGACATCCAGGACGGCAAGATCCGTTACGACGGCATCAATGTGAACAAGATCAAAAAAGGCGACCTGCGCAGATCCCTGGGCATGGTCCTGCAGGATACCCACCTCTTTACCGGTACCATTGCGGAGAACATCCGCTTCGGTAAGCCGGATGCCACGGACGAGGAGGTGCGGGCAGCGGCAAAACTGGCCAATGCGGACACCTTCATCAGCAGGCTTCCGGAGGGGTATGACACCATGCTGACCGGGGACGGGGCGAACCTAAGCCAGGGTCAGCGGCAGCTCCTGGCCATCGCCAGAGCCGCTGTGGCGGATCCGCCGGCCCTCATCCTGGATGAAGCCACCAGCTCCATCGATACCCGCACGGAGCGGATCGTGCAGGAGGGTATGGATGCCCTTATGAAGGGCAGGACCACCTTTGTCATCGCCCACAGGCTCTCCACGGTCAAGAACGCGGATTGCATCATGGTCCTGGAACAGGGCCGCATCATCGAGCGCGGCACCCACGATGAACTCATCGCCGCCGGCGGGAAGTACTACTCCCTCTACACCGGCAATCAGATTGCGGAGTAGGATATGCAAAAAACAAATGAAAAGAGCGGCTTTGGGCCGCTCTTTTTTGCATGTTATTTCAGGATCAGTCGTACGCCCTGCCCTTCGAAGCCCGCTCCCGTGATGGTCTGGTCGATGGGAGGCTCCAACAGGTCGCTGTGGGGAAAATGGGCATGGCCCGCCAGAATGTGGACCACGGGACTCCCTTCTCCCAGCAGGGAATTGATCAGGTTTACGGTGGGATCGTCCATGGGGATGCCGTCCCGGCCCAGCAGGACTTTGGATCTGCCGTCGGGGGAAGCGCCCCAGGCTGCGATGGAAGCTTCCAGCAGGGAGGTGTCCTCCGTCAGAGGCTCGATGGGCACGTGGGTCACGGCCAGTACCGGCTTGCCCGCATCCCGGATGGATTCGAAGGCTTCGTAGGCCTGCTGGGAATACCGGTTGCCGTAATCATCCGCCGCAAAGACCAGGAAGTCTCCGCAGTCCAGGATCTGGTACCCTTCCCGGGCATCCGACAGGCCGCTCAGTCTGGGCAGATATTCCGAAAAAGCCTTCGCGGAATAGTATTCGCTGCCGTATTCAAAATCATGATTGCCCATGAGGTAAAGGTAAGGGCAGGAAAGGGTATGCAGCTGCTCTCCCAGGAAATCGATGGAAGCGTACATGGCGGAGTCGATGATGTCGCCTCCCAGGATCAAAAGGTCCGGGTTTTCCGCAGATACGTATTCCATCCAGGCCCGGAAGGTGTCATCGGCGCCCCGGCCCGCAGGATCAGTCATCTCTTCGTACCGGGCAGCTGCTTTCTCCATGAGATCCCCGTCCCGCTTGTCGCAGAGGGAGATGTGGGTATCCGCCAGAAAGATCACTTCCCGCTCCTTCGTGATCTCGGGGACATCGATCACCACTTCCTGCAGGGTCAGGTTCAGGCCCGCAAGGAGCTGCGCTCTTTCCTCCGCGGAAAGGCCGGTTTTTTCGGAGTCTGTGACCGGATCCTCCGCCTTCCCTGCCCCGGGATCTGCCCCGGCGTCGGTCCCGGCATTCTGCCCCGGATCCGCATCGTCCCCTGTAAGGCCCGTAGAAGGCTCTACAGGGCTTTCTGTGCCTTGACCGGGTATTTTATCAGTCGTATCCCCTCCGCTGCCACAGCCCGCCAAAACGGCGCTCAGAAGGGCTATGGAAAGCAGGATGGGTAATTGCCTTCGCTTCATGTCAAAATTCATCCTCTCAATCCCCGAAGAGGGACTTGATCCCCAGCAGGTCCTCCACCTGTGCGGTGAGGTAGGGCTCCATCTCCGGTTCTTCCGCTGTCTGGTCCGGCACAAAGATCACCCGGCACCCCGCCCAGTGGGCGGAGCGGATCCCGTTGGGGGCATCCTCTACCGCCAGAGTCTCCTCCGCATAGACCCCCAGTTGCCTGCAGGCCTCCAGGTACACATAAGGGTCCGGCTTGCCCTGGGGCGCATCACAGGCGCTGCAGACCCGGTCAAAGAGCTCCAGCAGTCCTACCTGCTCCAGATAGGCGGATGCTCTGGGCACGTCCGTTGCGGTAGCCACGGCGCAGAGGATTCCCTTTCCCCGCAGGTATTCCAGGATCTCCCGGGCCCCTTTCTTGGGTTTGATCCCTTCCCGTTCCATGTCTTCTTTTACCAGTTCGCTGCGGTATCTGCGGATCTGCCAGTAGTCACAGTCCTCACCGAACCACTCCTTGAACTGGGTCACCACAAAGGGCCTTCCCATGCTGCGGATCTTCAGGGCCTGTTCGTCCGTCATCTCATAGCCGAAATGGGCCAGGGCGATGGGCCAGTTTTTCCGATAAAATTTCTCGGTATCCAGGATGGTCCCGTCCAGGTCAAAGAGCACTGCCTTGACGGAACTGCTGTCAAAAGGTTGCATCTGCAGCCTCCTCCTTACACATTTTTAATATCATTCCCATCTATTTTACCATGTTTCCCGCGCCTTGACATTTTTATTCCCCCTCATTAAAGTTTTCAGTAAACGAAGGCGCTGCAACGCTGGGATTCCCTTGTATTTTGCACAGGGACACCGTTTTTGCGCGCTGCGAAGGAGACAGCTATGGAAGAGACCAAAATGATCCGAAGTGTCACACTGGTGGGAGTGCTCGGCAATATTCTGCTGACTGCTTTCAAGTTTTTTGCGGGCATCGCAGGCAGGTCCGCCGCCATGATCTCCGATGCGGTTCATTCCCTTTCGGATGTCATCGCCACACTCATCGCCTTTTTCGGATCCGTCCTTTCCAGGCGCCCCGCCGATCAGGAGCATCCATACGGTCACGAGCGCATTGAGAGTGTTGCGTCTCTGTTCCTGGGGCTCATCCTGGCGGTCACCGGCCTGGAGATCTTCCGGTCCGGAATGCACACCATCCTTTCGGGGGATTACGATTCCCTGCGGGTGCCCGGCACGGTGGCGCTGGTGGCTGCCGTCACTTCCATCGTCACGAAAGAGCTTATGTACCGCTACACCAGGTTTGTGGCGGAAAAGCTCAGCTCTCCCGTTTTCATGGCAGATGCCTGGCACCATCGCTCCGATGCGCTGTCCTCCATCGGCTCCCTCGCGGGTATCGCCGGTTCCATGCTGGGACTGCCGGTGCTGGATTCTGTGGCGGGCGTGGTCATCAGCCTCTTTATCCTGAAGGTGGCCTATGACATCGCCAAAGGCGCCATCCAGAACATGATGGATACCTCTGCGGGAACGGAATATGAGGAAAAGATCTGTTCTTTTGTGGCGGAGCAGCCCGGTGTGGAGCGCGTGGACCTGGTCCATACCAGGATGTTCGGCAGCAAGGTCTACGTGGATCTGGAGATCGGCGTGGATGAGTCCATCACCGTCCGGGAGGGACACGATATCGCAGAGCGGGTACACGATCTGGTAGAGCAGCACTTCCGGGAAGTGAAGCACATCATGGTGCATGTAAATCCTTTTTCCGGGCAATCACAGAACTGACGGAAAATGCGGGCGGTTTGGAAAACCACTTGCAGTATGGTAATATACCCATGTCAGACTAATTTCCGCGCCATCAGGAAGGATCCCATGCTTCGATTTTATTATGTCATACTCATTTCCATCCCCTATATCATCTACTATCTTACCAAGATGAATTACATGGCCCGGCACATGAACCGCTTTCCGGAGCCCAGGGCCTATAAGACCTTCCGGCGTCTGGTGCGGCAGATCATGATCAACGCCAGGATCCGGACCAAGGCTTACGGCATGGAAAAGCTCCCCGCAGAAGGGGGCTATGCCATGTACCCCAACCATCAGGGAAAATACGACACCATCGGCATCGTATATTCCCACGACAAGCCCTGTACGGTGGTGATGGACGCGAAGCGTTCCACCATGCCGCTTGCGAATGAGGTCATCGAGGTCTCCAGAGGCTTCCGTTTGGACAAGACCAACATGCGCTCCCAGGTGGAGGTCATGAGCAGAGTTCAGAAGGATCTGGAAGCGGGACGGAAGATCATCATCTTCCCCGAGGGAGGCTATTTCCACAACCGGAACAATGTGCAGGACTTTATGCCCGGCGCCTTCAAGCCGGCCATGCGTGCCAAGGTTCCCATCGTTCCCGTGGCCCTCATCGATTCCTACAAGCCCTTTGAGCTGAATTCCATCCGGAAGGTCACCACAAAGGTCTACTATCTGGATCCCCTGTACCCGGAGGATTACGAGGGGCTGAACACCCGCCAGGTGGCGGATATCGTAAGGAACCGCATCATCGCAGCCATGAAGGAAGCGCTGGGGCTTACGGACCTGGATACCCAGACCCATGAGGAGACCGTGAAGGACCTCCGTGCCCAGGAGGTAGAGACCTGGAAACGGGAGAAGAACGAGATCGTGGATGACAAAATGGAATTCGGCGATGTGATCGAGACCCTCAAGGAAGACATTCACAAGAATGAGGAGAAATAAAACCGGCTGAATATACAGCTGCGAAATCCCAAAGAAACCCAAACAAAAAGAGCGGAGAGATCCGCTCTTTTGTATTGCGCTTATGCAGGATAGCTTATTTCAGCCAGATGAACTTGCAGAACAGGATAAAGAGGAAAAAGACGACGATAAACACCGCAGCCACTGCCAGAGAGGCCAGCAGCACCCCCTTCGTGACATAGAGGGTTTCCTTGAAACTCATGGGTTCCGGAGCTTCTCCTGATTCTGTTTTGGAAGGGGCCGCATTCCGGGCTTTCTTTCCCGGATTGTACCAGGGCATGCCATCCACGTTCATGTCTGCGATGGTCCTGCCGTCATCGACCCATTTATTTTGCTTTTTCAACGGGCTCTTCCTTCTTGGTCGCCTTCGCTGCCTTCGCAACCTCGGCTTCGTACTTGGCATTCATCTCGGGGGTGTTGTACAGATGGCAGGCCGCGAAGTGTCCGGGTGCAATCTCCCGGTACTCGGGCTGGCAATACTTGCACATCTCCATGCACTCGCTGCAGCGGGTGTGGAACTTACAGCCGCTGGGCGGATTGGCGGGAGAGGGAATGCTTCCTTCCAGGATGATACGGTTCATCTGCGCATCCGGATCGGGGATGGGGATGGCAGAGAAGAGTGCCTTGGTATAAGGGTGCAGAGGATTTGCAAAGAGCTCATCCGTCTCGGCATACTCCACCATGTTGCCCAGGTACATCACGCCGACGGTGTCGGAGATATGCTCCACCACGGACAGGTCATGGGAGATGAAGAGGTAGGTGAGACCGAACTCCTGCTGCAGCTCTCTGAGCAGATTGATGATCTGGGCCTGAATGGACACGTCCAGTGCGGAGACGGGCTCGTCACAGACGATGAACTCGGGATTCAGGGCCAGGGCTCTGGCGATACAGATACGCTGACGCTGTCCGCCGGAGAACTCATGAGGATAGCGGTCCTTGTGGTACTCCTGGAGGCCGCAGGCCTTCATGATGCGGGTAATGTAATCGTCGTACTCCTCGGGAGGGACGATGCCGTGCTCTCTGACTGCCTCACCGATGATCTCACCGATGGGAAGTCTGGGAGAGAGGCTGGAGAAGGGATCCTGGAACACGATCTGGATCCTGGGGCGGAGCTTCCGCAGTTCCTCCTTGCTCAGGGAGAAAATGTCCACGCCGTTAAACAGCACCTCGCCGGAGGTCTTGTCCTGCAGGCGCAGGAGGGTACGACCGGTGGTGGACTTGCCGCAGCCGGACTCGCCCACGAGGCCCATGGTGGTGCCCCGCTTGATGGTAAAGGAAACGCCGTCTACCGCCTTGACATAGCCCAGGGCTTTGCCGAAAAAGTTGGTGGCGGTGGGAAAGTACTTCTTCAGGTCCTTTACGACAATGATATCTTCTTCCGCGGTAGCGGGAGTGTTGTTCGTTATGTTTCTATCTTCAGCCATTACAGATCCTCCACATTGACGGGATTCGGATATCCGCCAACCTTTCCTTCGTCATAGAAACGATAGCAGGAAACCACATGCGTATCGCTGATCCTGATCTCGGGAGGATAGTTGCCGAAGCCTGCTTCCTTGTTCCTGCACTTGTCGCAGGTGTACTCACATCTGTCACGGAAATAGCAATAGTCGGGCATGTTGATGGGGTTGGGTACGTTGCCGGGAATGTTGTACAGCTCATCCACCTTCTTGCCCACCACGGGCTTGGACTTCATCAGGCCGATGGTATAGGGATGGCAGGGATTGGTGAAGATGTCTCTTGCGGTACCTTTCTCGATGACGCGGCCCGCATACATGACCACCACATAGTCAGCCATGTTGGCCACAACGCCCAGGTCGTGGGTGATCAGCATGATGGAGCTGTTCACCTTTTCCTTCAGACCCTTCAGCAGATCCAGGATCTGTGCCTGGATGGTCACATCCAGAGCGGTGGTAGGCTCGTCCGCGATGATCAGTGCAGGGCGGCAGGCCAGTGCGATGGCGATCATGATACGCTGACGCATACCACCGGAGAGCTCGTGAGGATACATCTCATAGACGCCCTCTTTGTTGGCAATGCCCACCAGATCCAGCATTTCCAGGGTTCTGGCCTTGACATCTTCCTTGCTCATCTCGGGATTGTGCAGCTCGATGACCTCATTCACCTGCTCGCCGATGCGGAACACGGGATTCAGGCTGGTCATGGGCTCCTGGAAGATCATGGACATCTTGTTACCGCGGATGGTCTGCATGACCTTGGTGGGTGCCTTCACGATGTTGATGGCATCGCCGCTGCCGTCCAGGTTCAGACGGATCTCACCGCCCACAGTCTGTCCGGAGGGACGCTGCAGGAGCTGCATCAGGGACAGGCTGGTAACGCTCTTGCCACAGCCGGACTCACCCACGATACCCACGGTGGAGCACTTGGGGATCTCGAAGGAGACGCCGTCCACGGCCTTTACCACGCCGATATCGGTGAAGAAGTAGGAGCAGACATTGTCGAATTCCACGACATTGCCCGAGTCCTTCATCTTTGTCTTGTATTCGCTTTCCGGCACATTCTTGCGCTTGCGGGCTTTTTCCAGCCTGCGGGTGATCTGCCGGTTTCTTCTCGTAATTTTTGCTGTCTCTCTGTTGGAGATATAGGAACTTTTCTTAGCCATTTTCTTCTTGATCCTTCGGTCGTAAATTTGGTGGAAGTTACCGCTTCATCTTGGGGTCAAATGCATCACGCAGACCGTCGCCTACAAAGTTGAAGGCCACAACGGTGAGACAGATCAGCAGACCCACGGGGATCCAGATGTAGGTGTAGGACTTCATTGCCTCTGCGGTGGACACGGAGTTGATCATGGTTCCCCAGGAAGCCAGAGGATGCTTCACACCCAGACCCAGGTAGGAGAGGGTGGACTCCGTAATGATGACGCCGCCCAGACCGGAGGTTGCGGTAACGATCAGCTGAGGCATGACATTGGGGATCAGGTGGCGGAAGATACGCTTCCGGCTCCGCAGACCGATGGCTTCGGCCGCAACCATGAACTCCTGCTCTCTTAAGGAGAGGATCTGGCCTCTCACCAGTCTGGCCACGCCGGCCCAGCCCAGGATACCCAGGACTGCCATCATCCAGGTCAGTCGCACATAGGGCTTCATCTTCAGAGCGTCAAACATGGCACCCATGATGATCAGGATGGGCATGCTGGGAATGCAGTAGAAGATATCCACGGCACGCATGATCACATTGTCAACCCAGCCGCCGAAGAAACCTGCGATACCACCCATGATGATACCCAGCACGGTCTCCAGGATGACGACCACGAATGCCACCATCAGGGAGACACGGCCGCCGTACATCATACGGGAGAGCACGTCCATACCGTCGCCGTCCGTTCCTGCGGGATGCTCTTTGGTGGGACGGGAGAAAGTATCGATCAGGTATACCACCTGCTCGGCGGTCATGACATAGGAGCCGTTCTTGTTGGTAATGGTAACGGTGCGGTCTTCCTTGATGACCTCGCCGTTCTCGTCATATTCATATTCGCCGTTGGCATCCACCTGGGCGATGGGCCAGGTGAAGCTTCCGGTCTTGGAAGAGGAAGCGTTCATCTCCTCGATGGTGGCACGGGCTGTCTCCTTGAAGTCAAGAGAGAGGGTGTCCTCGCCGCTGTAACGACGGATGACCAGGGTGGAGAAGGCAGCCACGGGAGTGGTGTTGTCCGCAGCGCTGTAGATCAGGGTCTCGTCCTCCTCGGCTACCACCTTGTAATCGGTGCCGCCCACAGTGAAGGAGCCGCCTTCCAGAGATGCCTGCAGTGCCTGCACCTGGAACTCGTCAGAAACGGTAAAGGAACTGTCATAGGTATCGAACACGTAGGTGGTCAGCAGTGCGATGGCGGATTCACCGTTCACGCGATAGACCACCAGGCCCTCACCTTCGGGGACAACGCGGAAGCTGTCGGAGCCGTAGGTAAAGGTGCCGCCCTCTTTGTTCGCGTCCACCAGAGCCTCGAAATCCTCACCCTGCTTCTCGAAATTGTAATTCATGCCTTCGCTGGCACGGAAGACGGTGTAGGTCTTTTTGTTCTGCTCCAGGGAGAACTCATCGCTTCCCAGAGTAAAGGTCTTTTTCTTGTCGGAAATGGCCTTTTTGATGGCATCGGCCAGGCCGCTTACCTCCTCGGCGCCGGCCTCGTAGGTCAGGACACTGCCGATGGTGGAGTAGGTCGCATATTTCACGGATCCGGAGATGGATGCGTATTCCTCGGAATCTACCGTATAGAGGGAGTAGATGTGATCTGCGTTCTTGCGGATACTGTAGGAATTCCCGTCCTGATCCGCCAGCGTCATCTCCTCCAGACCGTCCTTCTCCATGCCGGTAATGGTGGCGGTCAGCTTGTTCTTAACAGAGTAGTGGACTGTGGGAGCTCCCTCCAGCGCAAGCATGGTGTACTCGGTACGCTCCTTTGCCTGTGCGTAGTCGATCAGGGAATTGTCGTATTTGTAAAAGATCTCTGTCTGCGAATAGGGATAGAAGAGCGGCATCACAAACGCAAACAGGAACATAAAGATCAGGATCAGGGATCCCACAATGGCCAGCTTGTTGGTGATGAAGCGCTTAAACACCAGCTGTCCGGGGCTCAGGACCTTGACACGCTCGGTGCTGTCCAGGGAGAGCTCGGGATCGGCATTCTCGGTCTTGTCCGCGTTCAATTCCTCTCTGGCTTTCCGTTCCCGCTCCTTCAGCGCATCGTTGATGCTCTGTTGCGCCATGGGATTGCCGACCCTGCCGCCGGGAACATGTTTTACTTTTCCGTTCTCTTCAACAAAATTCATCTTGTGGCTCCTCCCTAATTCACTCTGACTCTGGGATCGACCACAGCGTACAGGATGTCGGAAATCAGATTGCCCAGCAGCGTAAGGATGGAAATAAATGCCAGGTAGAACATGGTGAAAGGAATGTCACCCATAGTCATGGACGCATAAGCGTAGTAGCCGATGCCGCGGATACCGAAGAGGGTCTCCGTGATGAGTGCGCCGGAAAAGAGTCCGGGGAGAGAGCCTCCCAGGATGGTGACCAGAGGGATCAATGTATTGCGAAAAGCATGGTGGCTCACGACCTTATTCTCGGGAAGTCCCTTCGCTCTTGCGGTACGAACATAATCCGCATTCAGGACCTCCAGCATATTGGTACGGGTGTAACGCATCAGACCACCGATGCTTACGATAGTCAAAGTCATAATGGGCAGAACCAGATGGTTAGCCAGATCCTTAAAACGCCCGGCGGCATCCAGAGTTGCGTAATATCTGCCCTGCATACCGACCAGCTCAAACCAGCCGAGCTTCACGGAGAAGATCAGCTTCAGAACGGTTGCAACGAAGAAGGTGGGCATGGAGATGGCGATCATGGAAACCACCGTTACCGCATAGTCGGTAAAACTGTATTGTTTTCGCGCCGCCACAACGCCCAGCGGTATCGCGATGAGGATTTCCAGGATAAAACAGATCAGTCCCATAACGAAACTGTACCAGATACAAGTATTGAACAGTTCGGTCACCGGCATGGTCTGAGCCCAGCTGTCGCCGAAATGACCGGTAGCGGAATTGCCGAGCCAGGTGCCGTAGCCCTTGATGATGCCCTGGTCCATTCCGTATTGCGCATTGAGTTCATCGATCCATTGCTGCGCACTCTTGGTATTGCCCGGACGGGTAGCCAGTTCTCTGGCAGTCTTCTCCACATAGCTGGTGGGAAGGGAATACTCCAGGATATAGATGATAAAGGTGACGAAGAAGAATATGATCACACATAATCCAAGTCGTTTTGCGATAAATTTTGCCATAACTGAAAACCTGCGTCCTCACATTTCATTTCATGTAAAAGGGCCTGTAAAAATTTACAGGCCCTTTGCATAACCAAAAAACCGAAATTCGTACTTGAGTAGATCTTTAGTTCATTTCAAGAAGCTCGATATCGTTCATCCAGCTCCAGAAGGTGGTGATATCGGGGGTGACAGTGTCCATATTCACACGCTCGGTGCTGAATACGATCGCATTCTGTCTCTGGTAGGTAGGAACTTCAACTGCCCAGTCAAGGATGATCTCAAGGCACTCCTTGTAGGTGGCCTTACGATAGGACTGGTCTGCACTCTCTCTTGCAGCAACGATCAGCTCATCCAGCTCATCGGAAGTGATGGAGTAGTGGTTGGAGGTGGTGCCTGCCATGTAGTTGGAAGAGTGGTAGATCTGGTACATATCGGGATCAACGGTAGCGCCCCATGCTGCTGCCCACATATCAGCGGTGTCAGCATCCAGTGCATCCCAGAGGATGTTTGCATCGGAGGGGTCATTGATCTCCAGGGTGATGCCTACGGAAGCAAGAGCCTCCTTAGCTGCGGTAAGAACACCGTATGCAGGGTGATCGCCGGTACCGCCGCCGGGGATGATCACTTCGTAGGTCATCTCAGCACCTTCGGGTGCAGCGGTGAACTGGCCGGATGCCTCATCGTAGGTGTAGCCTGCAGCCTTCAGGAAGGAGACTGCTGCAGCCAGAGCTGCCTCGGACTTCTGCTCGTCGGTCATGTCGGAGGTGTAGATGTCATTGCCGTCCGCATCAACGGAGTAAGCAAGTCTGTAGCCGTCGTCGGCGGGTTTGGGAGCTGCCCAGGAAGTGTTGGAGATAGGATACTGGATAACGGTAGCCATCTCGCCGTAGTAGGAATTGATAACGGTATCTCTGTAGCAAGCAAACAGGGTAGCGAATGCTTTTCTCAGGGACTTGGAAGCTTCGCTGTCCTTCTGATCGCCGACCTTTACGTTGCTTGCGGAGATGCCGATGTAACCGTAACCAAGGTTGTCAACCAGGCTGGTGGTCAGCACGTCGCCGGTGATCTCACCGTTGGAGTTGTAACCCTTGATGTTGCCCAGAACCTCAAGGCTCATGGAAGGATCGGATACGTCGAAGGTGCCCTGTGCTACGCCGGTGAGCTTATCGGCAGCCTGGGTCTCCTTGAAGTTGATGTACTTGATCTTAGGCTCGCCCTTGTAGTAGTTTTCGTTTGCCTCGAAGGTAACAACGCCGTTCTCATAGCTTACGAACTTGTAAGCGCCTGCGCCAAGGGGCTCAAGGGTCTTGGACTTGATCAGGCTCATATCACCCTTTACGAAACCGAACTTGTTGTTGTCGTAATCGTACAGGGAAGGATCACCGTAGTAGTGAAGAGGGGCAACGGTAACACCCAGCTGATAGATGGCAACAGCATCGAAGCTGTCCATGGTAATGCGGATGCTGTAGTCGCCGGTCTTCTCGATACCCTCGATGTGATCAGCGGAATCACCGACGGTGATGGTCTTGTTGTAGGTGTCATAGTCAGCCATCAGCGTTTCGATTGGAGTGCCTGCGGACTCGGTGGAGCTCAGGGTAGCAAGGTCATAGTCATATGCCTCCAGCATGATGTTGAAGACATCGGTAGCGGTAGCATCTTCGGGAGCGTCAAAGCCCCAGTTTGCAATGCAGGCAGCGGGAGTATCATCTGCAGTGTTGTAGCCTGCAGCTACGAGGTAGTCCATGATCTCCTGAACGAAAGCAGCGCCTGCCTCGTCAAGGCTTGCCCAGAAAGCGGTCTGGGTTGCTTCATCCCAGAAGGTGAAGTCGGTGTTGTCACGACCTGCCTGAAGCATGTAAGTAATCTGGGAACCCATGTTGCTTCTGTAATCTGCCATACCCTTGATGGGCAGGGAGTAGAAGGTGGAAGATCCGTCATACATGGGATCGGAAAGGACGTACATGCTGAAGATGACATCGTCTGCGGTGATGGGCTCGCCATCGGAGAACTTCAGATCGTCTCTCATGGTGAAGTCATACACAACAGTGCCGTCATCCTTCTGATCAATGGCCAGATCAGCGATGCCGTAGTAGGTGTAATCGGTTCCGTTGTAGGGAACGGTCTCGCCCTCGATACCCTTGAGGATGATGTTGCCCTCACGGTCGCTGGAAAGCAGACCGACGGAAACCATGCTCGCCACATCCTGGTCATAAGCGGTAGTAGCGAAGAAAGGGCTGAACTTGCTGGAGAACTGATCATAACCAACCACCAGGGTCATATCCTGTGCAGGCTCCGCAGTATCGGTTGCAGCAGGAGTCTCGGTAGCGGTGGTATCAGTTGCAGCGGGGGTCTCGGTGACGGTGTCGGTTGCCGGATCCGTCGTTGCGACAGGCTCGGACTTACCGCAACCTGCCATAGAGCCGACTACCATGGCGAGGCCAAGGAGCGTAGCAAGGCTCTTCTTGAGGTCTTTTCTCATAATATTTTCCTCCTTCCGAACACTTGTATTTTTGTATCCACACAAAAGCTAAAAAAATCGCCCCTGGTGGATACGGGAAGGAAACCGCCGGGTTCGGGTCGGCGGGTCCTTTCAGTTTTGTCATGGGAGGAACCGCCCGGAGTGACCTTTTCTCCGCGATGTTCCCATCGTGACATTTGCTACCAATGTGCGATTATATTATATTTTTGTTAAAAATTCAATGATTCTGAGCGAATTTCAGCAATTTGACCGTAGATTTTTCGGCCCAGGAGATAAAAATAGATCAAGTTTCCCATCTGAATCAGAGAACATAAGAGAAAGAAACTATCAGCAGGTTTTGCGGTTTCCGTTTTGGCCAGAACAAAGATGCTTCCTGCGAGGGACAGAAGATCCAGTCCGGCACCGATGGCACCGATGGGGCGGAAACGATCGTATCCCACGGTCTTCTCCCTGCGGGTGAGGGATTCCTTCACCGGGAGATAGGCGGCGATACTACCTATGAAAAACATATAGGTCAGAAAATTGCAGGCATAGGGGAGCACCGCAAACCAGGCATGGGCCTGGGCGCAGTCAAAATACAGTCCCAGCACGAAAAAGAGCATGCAAAGCGCGCATCCTGCGATGAGCAGAATGCTTCTTTTGCGGTGTTCCTCCCGGGTCTCATGCACTGCATACCGGGGCCCCACATAGACGGCGATTTCCCGGGGCTTTCCGTTCGGGCCGTCCTGCCACTCCAGTTTGTAATCTTTTGAAAATCCATTTAGTATCATAAGAAAATTTTCCTCTGTATAATGCGCCGCGCAAAATGCAGCCATGGGTCTGTTATATCACAGTTCGCTCTCCGGGGGAAGTTTTTTGCGCGTTGACGCAGAGCCCCCCGCGGCGGTAAAATAGAGAATTGTGAATGGCCGGGCGAGATCCCGGACGACAGACAGACACAGAAGGAGAAGATTATGAAGCGCAGTTTTGATGATGTCATTGCAAAGGTAAAAGAGCTGGACAAGAAGGTGGTCGCCGTATCCGTGGCACAGGACGAGGCTGTCCTGGAGGCCGTGAAGGCTGCCAAGGAGCAGGGGATCGCCGATGCGATCCTGGTGGGAGATGAGGCAAAGATCCGTGAGATCGCCGCATCCATTTCCATGGATCTGTCCGGATTTGAGATCATTGACGAGCCCGATGTGATCCAGGCTTCCCTGAAGGCCGTGAAGCTTGCCCATGACGGCCGCGCTGATATGTATATGAAGGGTATCATCGATACCAAGAACTTCCTGAAGAGCGTGCTGGATAAGGAAGTAGGCCTCCGCACCGGCGGCGCTCTTTCCCACGTGTGCGTCTTTGACGTGCCCGGCTTTGATCAGCTGCTGTTCCTGACCGACGTGGCATTCATGACCTACCCCACCCTGGAGGACAAGGTCAACATCATTAACAACACCATCCCCGTTTGCAATGCCTGCGGCGTATCCAATCCGAAAGTAGCACCCCTGGCAGCTGTTGAGGTGGTGAACCCCAAGATGGAAGTGACCGTAGAGGCTGAGGCCCTGACGAAGATGAACGAGGAAGGCAAGATCACCGGCTGCGTCATCGACGGACCTCTGTCCCTGGATCTGGCCATCGATCCCGAGGCAGCAAAGCACAAGGGTGCTACGGGCCGCAAGATCCAGGGCGACGCGGATGTGCTGCTCTTCCCTGACATCCACGCAGGCAACCTGGTCTACAAGGCAATAGTCCACATGGTACCCGGCGTGAAGAACGGCTGCATCATCACCGGTACCAAGGTGCCCGTCATCCTCACCAGCCGTTCCGATACCTTTGAGACCAAGCTTCATTCCATCGCTCTGGCAGCTGTTGTGGCAGAGGAGATCAGGAAGCAGGCATAATCCCAATCCATCTAAAAACGAAAGGAGACCTTATGGCTATCAAGAGTTTGATCATCAATCCCGGCTCTACCTCCACCAAGATCGGTGTTTTCGAGGATGAGACCCTTTTGTTTGAGGAGACCCTTCGCCACACCACCGAGGAGATCGCACAGTTCCCCATGATTGTGGATCAGAAGGATTTCCGCAAGAAGATCATCATCGATCTCCTTGCCTCCAAGAATTTCGACATGAAGTCCCTGAACATGGTAGTGGGCCGCGGCGGCATGCTGAAGCCCATTCCCGGCGGCACCTATGCCGTTACCGATGATCTGCTGGAGGATCTGAAAATCGGCAAGCAGGGCCAGCACGCTTCCAATCTGGGCGGCATCCTGGCAAGAGAGATCGGCGACGAGTTGGGGATCCCTTCCTATATCGTAGATCCCGTGGTGGTGGATGAGCTGGCACCCGTTGCCCGCTACTCCGGCCACCCCGAGATGCCCCGTACCTCCGTGTTCCATGCCCTGAATCAGAAGGCTGTGGCAAAGCGCTATGCGAAGGAGATCGGCAAGGCGTACGAGTCCCTGCGTCTCATCGTGGTCCACATGGGCGGCGGCGTGTCCGTAGGCGCTCATATCGGCGGCAGAGTCGTGGATGTCTTTAACGCACTGGACGGCGACGGCGCTTTCTCTCCCGAGAGAGCAGGTGCGGTACCTGTAGGTGCTCTGGTGAAGGTATGCTTCTCCGGCAAGTACACCCAGGCGCAGGTGGCCAAGATGCTCACCGGTAACGGCGGACTCAATGCATACCTGGGCACCAACGATATGCGTGAGGTGACGAAGCGCGTGAACGAGGGCGACAAAGAGGCAGCAGCCGTGAAGGAAGCCTTCATCTATCAGGTCTGCAAGGATATCGGCTCCATGGCATGTGTCCTGGAGGGCAAGGTTGACCGCATCATTGTCACCGGCGGTATCGCTTACGGCAAGGAAGTTGTGGAAGCCATGGAGAAAATGTGCGGCTGGATCGCACCCTTCACCGTTTATCCCGGTGAGGACGAGCTGCTGGCACTGGTCCAGGGCGGCCTTCGTGTTCTGAACGGCGAAGAGAAGGTAATGGAGTATTAATCTTCCGCACATTTCCCATATTGACTTTTTTCCCCATGCCCGTTACAATGCAAAACGAAACCGGGTTTCAAATTCGTCGGAGGACGAGAGCATGGGCGAAAAAGGGAATTACAAAACCAAACACAAAGCGCAAATGCAGGAATACCTGGAAAGCAGAGGCAGCGTCCATTTTACGGCTGCCGATGTTTCCGGGTATTTTCTTTCTAAGGGAAATCCCATGGGGAAGACCACTGTCTACCGCCAGCTGGAAGAGCTCCTGGCGGAGGGGCGGATCAAAAAGTATGTCATCGATGAGAACAGCAGCGCCTGCTACGAGTATCTGGGCGCCGGGTGCGAGCAGTCCGATGCATACCACCTGAAATGCGAAAAATGCGGCCGACTCATCCATCTGGAATGCGATGAGATCACGGCTTTTGAAGCGCACATCGCTGCGCACCATAAGTTTACGGTGGACCGGAGCAGGACTGTTTTTTACGGAATCTGCGAGGAGTGCTCGTCTGACAGGAAAGGCTGATGCCCTTTCCTGTCAGACAGCAGTTTTGCCGAAAAGCAAAACTGCACAGTTGTACCGGAGAAACTGCATGCGCAGATTTCTCCTCGCGAGGTTACGTTTGGAGGAAACCATGAGTCAGTTGATCTGTAAGGATCTGAAGCTGGGATATGAGGATATCGTCCTGGTGGAGAAGATGAATATCGAAGTAAAGAAGGGGGATTACCTGTGCATCGTGGGAGAAAACGGCGCAGGGAAATCCACGCTGATGCGGACCCTCCTGCGGCTGCAAAAGCCCTTGGGAGGAGAAGTGATCTACGGTGACGGACTGTCCCCGAAGCGGATCGGCTATCTGCCGCAGCAGACGGTGGTGCAGAAGGACTTTCCCGCTTCCGTGCGGGAGGTGGTGCTGTCCGGCTGCCAGTCCTCCCTGGGAAAGCACCTTTTCTATACAAAGGAGGACAAAAATCTGTGCCGGAAAAACCTGGAGCGGCTGGGAATCGAGAATCTGGCGGGCCATTGCTACAGAGAGCTCTCCGGCGGGCAGCAGCAGCGGGTACTCCTGGCAAGGGCCCTGTGTGCTACGGAGGACATGCTTCTTCTGGATGAGCCCGTGTCCGGTCTGGATCCTATGGTAACCATTGAGATGTATGATCTGATCCGCAAGATCAACAAGAGTGGTATCACCATCCTCATGATCTCCCATGACATTCATTCCGCGGTCCGGTATGCGGATCACATCCTGCACATCGGTGGCGACTACTTTTTCGGAACGACGGAGCAGTATCTGGCGTCCCCTGTCGGTGCAAAATACATAGAGGGGGCGAGCGATAATCATGGATAAACTTGTTTTATATTTTTCATATTCCTTTGTAAGATATGCTCTCCTGGTGGGGGTGATGATCGCACTGTGTTCCTCCCTGCTGGGAGTGACGCTGGTGCTGAAGCGCTTCTCCTATATCGGCGACGGACTCAGCCATGTGGCCTTCGGGGCCATGGCCATCGCCGCGGTGATCGGCCTTACGGATGATATGGTACTGACCCTGCCCATCACCATCATCAGTGCGATCCTGCTCCTCTGGACGGGGCAGAATGCGAAGATCAAAGGAGATGCGGCCATCGCCATGATCTCCGTGGGAGCGCTGGCCATCGGTTACCTGCTGATGAACCTCTTCCCCACCTCGGCCAATGTGTCGGGAGATGTGTGTACCACCCTGTTCGGATCTGCTTCCATCCTGACCTTAAAGCGGTCGGAGGTGATCCTGTGCATGGTTCTGTCCGTGCTGGTCATCGCGCTGTTTATCGCTTTTTATGACCGGATCTTCGCAGTGACCTTTGATGAGAACTTTGCCAGAGCTGTCGGGGCCCCCGTGAATGTGTACAATCTCATCATCGCTGTCATCATCGCCGTGATCATCGTGGTGGCCATGAAACTGGTGGGGTCGTTGCTGGTATCTGCTCTGGTGATCTTCCCCGCGTTGTCGGCCATGCGGATCTTTAAGAGCTTCCGCTCCGTCACGGTCTGTTCCGCTGTTTTGTCCGTGGTCTGCACCCTCACCGGGATCCTGCTTTCCATCCTCTCCGGGACCCCCACGGGAGCCACTATCGTAGCCATTGATCTGGTGGCTTTCATCCTCTGTGTGATCATCGGCAGAGCGGGAGCGAGATAAATAAATGCATTGTCCGTGAGAAAAAGGGCAAAGGCAGTGAATGACGAAGGTATAAGAAAAGAACCCGGATCCTTGCGGATCCGGGTTCTTATTGTTTCGGGACTGTCTGTTACAGACTGAAGAAGCCGATGGTATCGTTCATATCGTTGGCGATCTTCAGCAGATCCGAAGCGGACTCGCTGATGAGAACGAAGGTTGCATTCAGCTCTTCCATGGAAGCGTTGGTTTCCTCGGAGGATGCTGCATTCTCTTCGGAGATAGCGGACAGATCGGAGATGATCTCCATCAGGCCGTCCTTTTCAGCGGAGAGGGCACTGACACGTCCGGAGATGCTGTCGGAGGTCTCCTTAACGCTCTCGACGCTGACGGACATCTGCTGCATGTCTTCCTTGGTGGAATCCAGCTGAGCTTCCTGCTTGCTGAAGCTTTCGTTCAGCTTCTCCAGCACATTCACGGAAGACTCTGCATCTGCCAGGAGCACGTCCACGATCTTCTTGATCTCGTCTGCACTGTTCTTGGACTGATCTGCCAGCTGGCGGATCTCGTCTGCCACCACTGCGAAGCCTCTGCCTGCCTCGCCTGCTCTGGCTGCCTCGATGGAGGCATTCAGGGACAGAAGGTTGGTCTGGCTCGCGATATCGGTTATGGCCTGGGTGAAGTTGGAGATGGACTGTGCGGAGCTGTTAGTGGAATTGATGGTGTCGCCGATCTCTCTGACGGACTCGGTCACGGCGCCGCTCTGCTTGATGAGCTCATCCAGAGCCTTCATCGCCTTGTCACAGGAGGACTTCATATCCACTGCGCAGCGGTCCAGCTCGTCCACGTTTGTTGCGATATCTTCGATGTTGTTGCCGATATTTCCGGTGTCATTGGCAGCTGCTTCAACGCTCTCAGCCTGGGAAACAGCACCCTTGGAGATCTCGTCCACAGCGTCGGTGACCTGGCCGGAAGCCTGGGTCGCATTGGAAGCGTTGGAGTCCAGCTCCGTGCCGGCCTTGTTCAGGTCTGCGGACATGGACTTGGTCTTCTCGATGATCTCTCTGAGCTTTGCGGAGAGGGACTTGGCACTCTTCATGATGGAGCCGATCTCATCCTTGGCGATATCCTTATCCGCAGGGAAGGAGACGGTCAGGTCGCCCTCTGCCAGACGGTCGATATTATCGGTAGCCTTCTTTACGGTCTTGCTGATGGTCTGGATCAGGTAGATCGCGAAGATCAAAAGCAATACGATGATGGCGATAAAGAAAACGGAGGAGGTGATGATCTTGGCGCGGATGCTTGCGGAAAGCTCAGCTTCCTTCTCCGCAGCCCATGCCTCGGTGATCTCCTGCATATCATCCAGCAGTTCTCTGGAGATGTTGAAGGTGTCGTTGTAATTGCCCCACTCACCGGTGTTGTTCTTTACATCGAAGAGGGCCTGCCACTTAGCGTACTCGATCTGGAAATCCTGGGCAGCTGCTTCAAAGGTATAGCCGTCCTCTGCGGTGATCCCACGGTAGAGGCGCTCATCCTGGGAAGCGATGCCGATGACCTTCTCGATGCGCTCGCTGACCTGTGCGATGTTCGAGTCATAATCCTCCAGTTTGCCGGGAAGGAGCGTGGGAAGAATGTCCGCAGGAACATCGGCGTAGCCGTTGACCATGTCGTAGTACTGGGTGGCAGCCACCAGAGCCTGATAATAGTCTCTGTCGCCGTTTACCAGCTCGTTATTTACGGTGTAGAGCGTGTCGTAGTAAACATTGGTGAACTCATTCTTGGTGCTGGTGATCTCGCTTCCTGCAAACATAACAGCAGCCATGACACAGATGATCAGGGGAACTGCCAGCATAAGGAGTTTGACTCGGATACTCAGGTTATTGATAGCTTTCATAAACTATTCTCCCTTCTGTTCTATCTCAGTAATCCGTTGCCCGGAAACTCTGAACAAGATGCCTGTCGGATCACATGATTCACTATGAATAAATTATAGTCCCGAACACGGTATACTACCTAATAAACATTCAATTAACTTTCGAAAGAATTCGGTATTTCCGAGAAACTTAGAAAAAAGAGGCGATTGTCTGACAATCGCCCCTTGAGAAGGAAAAAATATAAAATTTTTGGAAACTCTTACTGCTCCAGAGGGAAACGGAAATAGTTTACGGCGTTGTAGTAGGATACATTCCGGACGATCTCGCCCAGGATATCGTAATCCTCGGGGAACTCGCCGTTCTCCACCCAGGAACCCAGCAGATTGCACAGGATCCTGCGGAAATACTCATGTCTGGTGTAGGACAGGAAGGAGCGGGAGTCGGTCAGCATCCCGACGAATCCGGAGAGGTTCCCCAGATTGGCCAGGGAGGTGAGCTGGTCCGTCATGCCGGTCTTGTGATCGTTGAACCACCATGCGGAGCCCTGCTGGATCTTCGCCACAGCGGTGGAATCCTGGAAGCATCCTAAAATGGTCCCCAGATAGGCATTGTCATTGGGGTTCAGGGAGTAGAGGATGGTGCGGGGCAGCTCGTCCGTCATCTGCAGTGCATTCAGGAAATCAGCGGTCTGCGCTGCGGAAGAGGTATTGCTGATGCAATCGTATCCGGTGTCGGGTCCCAGCTTCTCGTACATAAGGGTGTTGTTGTCTCTCTTGGCACCTGCGTGGAGCTGGAGCACCCAGCCTCTGCGGTGGTACTCTCTGGAGACGAAGAGCATGAATGCGGTCTTGAACCTGTATTCCTCCTCTTTGGTCAGAGGCACATTGTTCTGGCGCTTCAGGAAGATCTCCTCCACTTCGTCATCGGAAGCGGGATAGTACATGATGAACTCCAGCGCGTGGTCGGATACCAGACATCCGTTCTCTGCGAAGAAATCCATCCTGTTCTTCAGGGCGTGGCGCAGACCGTGCCAGGTGCGGATCTCGGGCATGCCGGAAACTTCGGCAAGCTTCTTCAGGTACTCCTTGTAATCCGGCTTCTCCAGATTCATGGCCTTGTCGGGACGCCATGCGGGCAGCACCTTTACATCGAAGGTGGGATCTGCCTTGATGGCACGATGGTACTCCAGGCTGTCGATGGGATCGTCGGTGGTGCAGATCAGAGTGACATTGCTCTGCCGGATGATGTTGCGCACGGTCATGGAGGGCTCTGCCAGCTTGGCATTGCAGATGTTCCAGACTTCCTCGGCGGTAGCGGCACACAGATGTCCGTGATAACCGAAATACCGCTGCAGCTCCAGGTGGCTCCAATGATACAGAGGGTTGCCTACGGCCTTGCCCAGGCACTCTGCCCATTTCTGGAACTTCTCTCTGTCGGGAGCGTCTCCGGTGATGTATTTCTCATCCACACCACAGGAGCGCATGAAACGCCACTTGTAATGGTCGCCCCCCAGCCATACCTGGGTGATGTTGTCGAACTTCCGGTCCTCGGCGATCTCCTTGGGGCTGATGTGGCAGTGGTAGTCCAGAACCGGTGTCCCCTCGGCGTAGTCGTGGAACAGCTTCCTGGCGGTTTCGCTCTGCAGCAGAAAATCCTGATCCATAAATGCTTTCATGTCATCCTCCTTATCGAGTGCTTTGCGCGAGATGTCTTTTATGCCGGCGTGGTGGCGCGGCAGATGAGCTCCCCTGCGAATACGGTCTGCTTCGGCATTTCGTTGCCGCCCAGGACCCCCATCAAGGTGGAAGTCAGGGTCTGGCACAGCGTCTCCAGCCGGTTGTCGATGGAGCTGAGCTCCGGCGTTGCGCATTCCGCCAGGAGAGAGTTGTTATATCCGATGACCGCCAGATCCTCGGGAATCCGCAGATCCTTCCGATAGGCAAATTTCAGTGCGCTGATGGCCAGGGTATCGTCGGATGCGATGACGGCCTTGAAACGGTGTCCCTTGTCCCAATGGCTCTCCAGCAGGGCGGTGACGGCGCTCACATCCTCCCGGGGGCCTTTATAGAAGAGGAGAGAATCCTCTTTCAGCTTGATCCCCGCGTTCTTCATTGCGTCCCGGAAGCCTGCTTCCTTCCGCTTTCCGCTGTAGGAATGGGAATTATACAGGTAGAGGACCTCGCAGATCCCCTGCTCGATGAGCTTCGTGGTGGCATTGAAAACGCTGGTGTAGTCATCGGAAGTGATGCAATATACATTGGGCGCATCCAGTGCGGCGTTCAGGAGCATGACCGGTACCTGGGCAGCCGCGTCGTAGATGTACTTGTTGTCTTCTTCATTTTCATAGATGAAATTGGAACCTACCAGGATGATCCCGTCCACCTTCTTGGTCAGCAGGAGGTTCATGGAAGCGATTCTGTTGGACAGCGTATAGCCCGTACAGCACAGGAGGCAGTCATAGCCCTCGTTCCGCAGGAGCTGCTCCAGGTAGTAGATTCCCTTTGCCAGGTACAGGTCAGAGCTGTCCGCCGCCATGATGCCGATGGTCTTCATGGTGTTCAGTCCCAGACCTCTGGCAAAGGCGTTGGGCGTGTAGCCCGACTCCTCCATAGCCGTCAGCACCTTCTGACGGGTGGCCTCGCTCACGTTCTCGCTTCCGTTCAGGACTCTGGAAACGGTGGCAATGGAGACGCCGGCCTGTTTGGAAATATCATAAATAGTAACGGCACGTCCTTTCATTCTCTCCCTCGTCCGTTTTGAAACCTGATGAAAAAATCTATGTAAGTGGTTTCACAAACAACCTCAATTATACAGACGGACCGGGAAGATTGCAAGCCCTTACATTGGAAAAATATCGCGGGATTTTTTGGGAAAATATTCCGATTCTTTACCGACTGCGGCTATTGACGAAACCGGAATCGTGAAGTAATATCAGTATGTAAGTGCTTACATCGACCGGCACAGACCGGCGATGTTCCGAAAACTGGTACAATCAGTTACATTCTTTGGAGGAAAATGCAAATGGACATCCTGAATCGCAGTAAATCCGGTAAGAAAGATCGCCCCATCCGGGTGGTACAGTTCGGCGAGGGCAATTTTCTCAGAGCCTTTGTGGACTATATGATCGACATCGCCAATGAACAGGGGAAATTCGACGGAGACATCGTCCTGATCAAGCCCATCGAGTTCGGCAGCCTGGAGCAGTTTCACAAGCAGGATTGCCAGTATACCGTTTCCCTGCGGGGCAACGTGGGCGGCGAGGGCAAGGTCATCAACCGCGTGGTCACCAGCGTGGCGGATGCGGTGGATGCCATCGAAGAGTATGACAAATACATGAAGCTGGCGGAGATCGACACCTTACGCTTTGTGGTCTCCAACACCACCGAGGCGGGCATTGTTTACGACGAGAGCGACCGCTTCGAGCTGAATCCGCCCAAGTCCTTCCCCGGCAAGCTGACAAAGTTTTTGTATCACCGATTTGAGACCTTCGGCGGCGATGCTTCCAAGGGCCTGGTGATGCTCCCCGTGGAGCTGATCGACGACAACGGCCTGCACCTGCGGGAGTGCGTGCTGCAGCAGATCGCCAACTGGGGGCTTTCCGAAGAGTTTAAGAAATGGGTGGAGGATGCCTGCATTTTCACTTCCACTCTGGTAGACAGGATCGTCACCGGCTATCCCAGAGCCACCGAGAAGGAAGAGTGGGAGAAGCTGGGGTATGAAGACCGCATCATGGTCACCGGCGAGCCCTTCGCCCTCTGGGTCATCGAGACGCCGAAGGATATCTCCGCGGAGTTTGACCTGCCCGGTGCCGGACTGCCCGTGATCTTTACCGACGATCATCACCCCTACAAGCAGCGCAAGGTCCGCATCCTGAACGGTGCTCACACCTCCTTTGTCCTGGCGGCTTACCTCTGCGGTAAGGACATCGTCCGGGATTCCATGAACGACGAGGACATCCGCACCTTCATGAACGAGACCATCTATGATGAGGTGATCCCCACCCTGACGCTTCCCGAGGAGGAGCTGAAGGCCTTCGCTTCCGAAGTGGTGAACCGCTTCAACAATCCCTTCGTGGATCACGCGCTCCTGGCCATCTCCCTGAATTCCGTATCCAAGTGGAGAGCCCGCTGCCTGCCCAGCCTTCTGGGGTATGTGGACCGATTTGGCAAGCTCCCCGTACATCTGACCTTCTCCATCGCGGCGCTCATGGCATTCTACAATGGCAGCGAGATCGTGGACGGTGTGCTGAAGGGTTCCCGGGACGGCGTATCCTATGACATCAAGGACGATGCGGAGGTGCTTTCCTTCTTTGCCCTGCACAGCGGAGAGGATGCCCGTACCCTTACGGAGAGCTATCTGGGCAGAGAGGACTTCCACGGTCAGGATCTGAACAAGGTGCCCGGTCTGACGGACGCGGTAGCTTCCTACCTGGAGGATATCCGGACAAACGGCATGCGCGCAGCAATGCAGCATCTTGAGAAATAAGCGCGCGAAAGCGCATTTCGGGCAGTCCGGCTTCCTTGCGGGAACCGGGCGGGCCTGTCTGAGAGGAAAACGATGCAGGAATATTTGAGAATCCATGAATCGGATAATGTGATCGTAGCATTAAAGCCCCTGCCGGAAGGCACCGTGGTATCTCCGGAAGAGGGCGTGCGGGTGAAAGCCTTGCAGGAGATCCCGGCAGGTCACAAAATGGCCATCCGGGACATCCCCGAGGGAGGCGAAGTCATTAAGTACGGCTACCGTATCGGCATCGCAAAGGAAGCCATTCCCGCCGGGACCTGGATCCATACCCACAATGTGAAGACCGGCCTGGGAGAGATCCTGGAGTACCGGTACGAGCCGGAGTTCTCGGAGCCTGTCCCGACGGCGGAAGCCACCTTTATGGGATATGTGCGGAAGGACGGCAAGGTCGGTGTCCGGAATGATATCTGGATCGTGCCCACCGTTGGATGCATGAACAATGTGGCCACCGCCATTGCCCGGATGGGGGCAGAGTACGCCTCCGGAGATTCGGAGGTCTTTGCCTTTACCCACCCCTACGGCTGCTCCCAGATGGGAGACGATCAG